>CAJLYN010000001.1 GCA_905210875.1 uncultured Bacteroides sp.
CAGCCACAAGGTCGAAAATCCGTTGTTTATCTGGTACATGAAGCCCGAATACGCTAAGAATGCCAAATGGACCCTATTCGACTTACAGGACAAGTTGAAACAGAGTGGCTGGATGGTCCCTGCCTACACACTACCCAAAAACATCGAAGATTATGTCGTAATGCGGTTGGTTGTAAGACAAGGGTTCAACAAGGACATGGCCGATATGTTGCTGAACGATATACGCGATGCCGTGGCCTCACTCGACAAGTTGGAATACCCGACAAACAGCCGCATAGCACAAGACAAGCATATCGAAGTCAAAGGCACGGTATTTACCCACACCGGCTGTGGTCGCACCAGAAAATAATGACATCATGGAACGGAACATCACTTTTACGTCTATACAGAAAGCCGTACAAGAAGCTTATGACCTGTATAAAGACAACCACGACGGGAAAAACGCCGACTACATACCCTATCTCGCACAGATAGACAGCAAACTCTTCGGTATCAGCGTATGCCTGCTCGATGGCAGAACCTTAGAAGTGGGCGATACCCAATATGCATTCGGCATAGAGTCAGTCTCAAAAGTACATACTGCCATACTGGCTCTACGCCAATATGGTGCCGAGAAACTGCTCTCCATGATAGGCGCCGATGCAACAGGGCTACCGTTTAACTCCATTATCGCGATTCTGCTTGAAAACGATCACCCCTCTACTCCACTGGTCAACGCCGGTGCAATCACGGCATGCAGCATGGTCAAGCCTATCGGCGATGCCAAAGGCAAATGGGAGGCGATTGTCGACAACATGACTCAATTGTCGGGAAGTGCCCCCGTGCTTATCGATGAACTCTATCGTTCGGAGTCGGCAACCAACTTCAACAACCGCTCCATCGCCTGGCTGCTCAAAAACTACGGCCGCATTTACGACGACCCCGACATGTCACTCGACCTTTACACACGGCAATGTTCCATGGGTGTTACCGCTCGTCAACTCTCGATATGCGGGGCCACTATTGCCAATAAAGGAGTCAATCCCGCTACGGGACAAAGTGTCTTCGATGGAGCCTTCGCACCGCAAATGACCTCACTCATTGCAACTGTCGGATTTTATGAACACACAGGCGATTGGCTCTACACCTCGGGACTTCCGGCCAAAAGCGGTGTAGGAGGCGGCATCATGGGGGTACTGCCCGGTGTCATGGGCATCGCAGCCTTTGCTCCCCCCATAGACGAGGCTGGCAATTCGGTCAAAGCCCAACTGGCTGTCAAGCACATCATGAACCGGCTAGGCCTTTCGGTTTTCAGCGGAGACCTGGTAAAGGTTGTCGACTGATTGACAAACTGTTTTTACTGTAAGAAAGGAGAGCCTCTAAGAGGTTCTCCTTTCTTACTTTCCCAGCCATAAAACATTCGATACGTTTTTTCATTGCTCCACCTTCCGATTTTTACCACGAGAGGCATTACGCACCCAATCGGTTATGTAGACGGTAAATATGGGAAACATCATCATACCCAGAGCTGCCAGCACAACCGACAAAATTTTTCCGACAGCCGATGTTGCATAAATATTCGAGCCTACCGTCGTTACGTCCATAAAGGCCCACCAGAGGGCATCGGCATAATGTTCTACCAGAGGATTGGCCGAACGTTCCCACACAAAAAACAGTAGACTCGAAAAATAGATGGTCGCAAAAAGGAGGGTCAGATAAGTTATAAACAGGGTAGAAATCTTGTTATATGCTACCCAACCGACGACAATGGATAAGGCGTAACCGCTACGAACAAACGGCACAAACCTCAGGAAATAAGCCATCTCAGTCGAACATTCGACTTGCAGGCACGAAAACAGTTCGACATAAGGTATCGATACCAGCAGAAAGATAAAATGACGCGAAACATACCTCCATCGGTTATGAGACAAAACGCCCAATACTATGAAATCGAAGATAAAAAAGAGACATACCCACAGCTGTATTTTCCGATAATAAGACTGATTTAGAAACGGAATATTGCGGAATGTATCAACCGATATGGTGACAACAAGTAAAATCGACAAAAGTAATACCATCAGGTGTAGAGCTTTCTCTATCACCTTTTTCTGAGGTACAGCATTCAGGGACAACAACGTTTTCATGCTTCATTCTCCAAATAAATCGTTCGTCGTAAAAAACAACAAGCGGCAACCAATTGTTTATCTACACAAAAAGTGATGAGTCAATAACATATTCATTTTTAATATACAGATTATATGGCAAACTTGGGAAAAACTGTAAAACTTGGCGTATTTACGCTGGCAATCATGAACGTAACGGCCGTCGTTTCGCTACGAGGGCTCCCTGCCGAGGCCGAATACGGCGTCAGCTCGGCTTTCTATTATTTATTTGCGGCACTGGTATTTCTCATACCTACGGCACTGGTAGCGGCCGAACTGGCAGCCATGTTTCAAGACAAGCAAGGCGGTGTGTTCCGCTGGGTGGGAGAAGCCTTCGGCAAGAAAGCTGGATTCCTGGCTATTTGGTTGCAATGGATCGAGAGTACGATATGGTACCCGACAGTACTGACTTTCGGCGCCGTAGCCATAGCCTTTATAGGCATGGACCACACCGGCGACATGACCTTGGCCTCCAATCGCTTTTATACACTTGCCGTCGTATTGGGCATCTACTGGCTGGCAACATTCATTTCGCTCAAAGGCCTCGATTGGGTAGGGAAAGTAGCCAAAATCGGCGGACTGGTAGGTACCATCATTCCGGCCGGCCTGCTGGTAATACTGGCCATCGTCTATCTATCGATGGGTGGACAATCGCAGATGGACTTCTCGGGTAGTTTCTGGCCCGACTTCACTAACTTTGACAATCTGGTACTGGCGGCCAGCATCTTCCTTTTCTATGCTGGTATGGAGATGGGAGGTATCCATGTAAAAGAGATGGACAACCCTTCGAAAAATTATCCTAAAGCCGTCTTCATAGGTTCAGCCCTTACGGTACTCATTTTTGTACTGGGCACCTTTGCTCTCGGCATCATCATTCCGCAGAAAGACATCAACCTCACCCAGAGCCTTCTGGTGGGTTTTGACAACTATTTCAACTTCATCAAGGCCTCCTGGCTTTCGCCGGTAATTGCCATCGCTTTGGCTTTCGGAGTACTGGCCGGCGTATTGACCTGGGTAGCCGGTCCCTCGAAAGGTATCTTCGCCGTAGGCCGTGCCGGATACCTGCCTCCATTTTTCCAGAAAACCAATAAAATAGGGGTTCAGAAAAACATTCTCTATATTCAGGGCGGCGCCGTTACGCTGTTAAGTCTGCTCTTTGTCGTCATGCCTTCGGTACAAAGTTTCTACCAAATCATGTCGCAACTCACCGTCGTACTCTACCTTATCATGTACATGCTCATGTTTGCAGCAGCCATCTATCTGCGCTACAACATGAAAAAAGCCGGCCGACCGTTCCGCATCGGAGGAAAAGGTAACGGACTGATGTGGTTCATCGGTGGATTGGGATTCTGCGGTTCGTTCCTGGCCTTTGTACTGAGTTTCATTCCGCCCAGCCAGATATCTGTGGGAAGCAATGCCGTGTGGTATTCGGTTCTCATCATAGGTGCCTTGATTGTGGTCATCGCCCCGTTTATCATCTACGCGGCACGTAAACCGGAATGGAAAAACAACGACACACAATTCGAACCCTTCCACTGGGAAGAGAACTCCACGGCTCAACCGAGCGGCAAAACGACCCCGAGCAAGTAGGCGACAGAATAGTCTTCTCGCGCCCCAAAGTCATCGGGCCGCCGTTGCAGTCGCAATACAGAAGCCGGCCGGCTTTTTAGCCGGCCGACTCGTTTTTTTCTGACAATGCCTGCCGCAACGTCAATCGACAATCTCTACCGAAGAGACCTTGTCGCCGCTCCACGTAAACGACAAATGATTCGACGACCGGAACTCCACTCCTTTGCGTGTTGCCATCAGATACTCCGTCGTCGGCTTCAAGTTTGCAAACAAATAGTGGTTGTAAAAGAAATTTCCCTTGATGACATAATCGCCCATAAATCCTGTGCCGCCACTGTGCAATCCCTCGGGGCCCGCCCAATAGGTCGTCAGATTATCATCGAGCCAGAATGCGCCCGAAACCTCATAGGCATAATGTATGGCATCTTCCATCACGTTATGGTAATCAACATCACAAAGGGCCGTCACCAAAGACGCTTCGGTATAGCGAATCGAGGGCTTCTCGTCATAGACAACGGTATAGGTCTGCGGTACCAGGCAATGGCCATAGGGATAGATATTCACATAAATCAACATTTCGAGATCGCAGGTCGCTCTGAAATTCGTTTCATCGATAGAACACTCCGAACGATAAATTTGCTGAGAGAACTCAAACGTATGGCTATAACCATCGTTCTCTCCGGCCATAATCATGTTGTCGGCAAACGATGCACTATCCTTCCGCACAATAATACCCCACTGTTCAATCAACGGCTCGACATCGGCAGGTGGATTGATATGTGCCCTGACCGTAAATGCCGCCGAGAGATCTGAGGTTTCGTGGTAGGTACACTGCTTCATCTCAATATTCTCGATAACCGCTTCGATGTTGTAATAAGGATAAGGCGAAAGGCAATATTGCAACAAAGCAGGGTCGACCTCATGCCCCGAAGCCATATCGGCAGCATCATCGGCCGATATAAGGTAGGGACACACCAGATATGAACCACCCAAAGAGAGATCTGCCGGCAATGAAAATTCCAAACCAGCCTTAACGTCGGATACGGCGACCGGAGCCACATTGAACAAGCTGTTACCCAGCGTAAGGTATGAACCGGTGCTTCCATATAACTTGGATACATCGCCTACCACCACTCCACAATAAAGCGTATTAGCAATTTCATCTCCATACTTGCCCTCGGCTATCGCCTGTTGTCCGCGACGGCATATCGTCGAAGGTATATCTTCTGAAAAATATACTGTAACGGTCTTTGTTCCATCGGATTTCACATTGAAGCCACCCACACGCGGATATGCATTTCCAAACATATACCACAACATGTTTGAGAACGCGGCTTTGTTCAATTCGAGCCCAAAATTTTCCACATAGGGCGCATTAGCAGCCTCTGGCAACGACTCACCTCCATCACGAAGCACAGTGGTAAGCAACATCGAGAATGCCTCTGAAAACCACGGCTGTACAATATCTATCTGTGCCTTAAAGGCATCTATGGATGCAGCAACCGTCTCAAACGAGGTGTAACCACTCCCGGCAGCGACTGACGTGTCATATACCTGATATACAGGATCGCCCTCATCGGTCGACATGATGTAAACTTTATCGTCACTGTAATCGACAACATAACCGACACCTGAATGAGAGAAATGGCGCACCTTGAAATCGTCGTCGAACGAGAAAAGCAATGTCTCGTTCGAATAATTTTGGAAATATGCCAAGTATCCTCCGTTAATCGTATCAGAGGTACATACAAACGTCGAAACCTCCCCGGAAAGTTGCGCCGTGGCCACCACGCCCCATTCCCACTGAGCTGACGAGAGTGTAGCGGCATCTATTTTTTCCACGACTATCTCTTCGGGATCATCTGTCGGAAGATTCTCTTCCTCATCTTCTTCGTTACCCAATAAACCGATGCAGCCTGTAAACAGCCACAAAAACAAACCTAGACTTGCAAAATTCAAGTATCTCATAATTACGCAAATAAAAAAAATTATTTTTCACAGATACCGTCTCTTACTTGATATAAAGAGAGCCTTATCCAACTCGTCAAAAGTATGACAAAATTTTATATTCTCCAACATTTTTACACACCTGTTTTCTATCATAACCCTTATCAACAAATATGCCATACACAGATGTTGTCAATTGGTCGGGATTGATTTTCCAAAAGTCTAATTCGGCTCATCACCCAGACTTTTAGGACACTACTCTCTACCCAATCATCACGAAAGACTCTTCCCGAGGTACTACATTTGTCAACTCTTTCTCATAGAAAAGATAATTGACATGGATCGAATTTATCTGCTCATTGCTACACTCCTGTTTCTGCCAGGCTGCATCGAATATCACCCCTACGACATGCGCATCTCCGGCGAGACAGGGGTGAATGCCCGAAATATTCAACGCATCGAAGAGGGATGCCGCGGAAGAAACGAGATACGGTTTGTCGTCATCGGCGACACACAACGCTGGTACGACGAAACCCAGGAAGCTGTCGAGGCAATAAACCGGCGGAACGACATCGATTTCGTTATCCACACCGAAGACATGGCCAACTTTGGAATACGAAAAGAATTTGAACTCCAACGCGACATACTCAACGGCCTCGCCTGCCCCTACGTCTGTCTGCTGGGAAACCACGACTGCCTGGGAAACGGGTATCTGATTTTTCAGGAAATTTTCGGCAGCTATGATTTTGCATTTACCGCGGGCAACTCTCGGATTGTGTGCCTCAACATGAACGCACTCGACTTTGACCACACCATGACCATTCCCAATTTTCAGTTTCTCGACAACGAACTTGCCCACTTTCCAGCCGAAACCCAGAAGAGTATCCTTGTCATGCACGCCGACCCGCTGTCGGATATTGCCGACAGAGGGGTGGCTCAGATATTCCGACGCTATACCGAACATTTTCCCTCGCTGCAATTCTGTGTCAACGGTCATGGGCACAACTACAAAGAGAGCGACCTCTTCGACAACGGAACCATCTATTACCAATGCGATGCCATCGAAAAGAGATATCTTCTGATATTCACCCTCAACGACGAAGGATATACTCATGAACGCATACCGTTTTAACCCTAGCCCCATACTGTTTGCCCTCGTGCTGCTCTTGGTGGCAAGACCCCTTCTCGCCCAAGATAACGCCGGCAGAAAAAGGCTCGACGACAGATACCATGTGCGATACGAAGGGTGGAAACGTGTACTACCCACCCACATCAAGGCCCAATATGCGGGAGGCATGGGGTTCCTATCCATCGGTGGCGGTTGGGACTACGGTGCGCGCAGCCAGGGAGAGACCGACCTCCTTGTAGGGTTCCTGCCCAAGGCCTATGCCGACGCGCTACACCTGACCATCACCCTCAAACAGAACTACATGCCGTGGAGTCTACGCTGCACCGAACGGCTGGCGGTCGAACCGCTCAGTTGCGGAGCCTATCTCTGCCTCATTACCGGAGAGCATTTTTGGATAAAAGACCCGGGGCGTTATCCGGTAAAACGATACTACGGATTTCCCACACAACTGCGTTTTCATATCTTTCTCGGCCAACGCATAACCATTACCACGCCCCACTGCGGAACGATGAAAAACCTTTCTCTATTTTACGAATTAAACACCAACGAACTCGACCTTATAGCCAAATGCGGGAACAAGCAACTGCGCATCGCCGATATCGTCAACCTTTCGGTGGGAATAAAAATTCAACTCATGAAATAAGCCGACACCTCGAATTTGCAACAGTTTTACACAAAAATCGCATCTGTAAAGTATTTTTTCTTTTTATTTACAGATTCCGCTTTTTATTTGTATCTTTGCCTCAGCGTCTTGAAACACAATGGAACACACCCCGAAGACTAAACAGGAAATTGTTCGTTTCTGCATCACGGGAACGGTTGTTACAGCTATACTTTACGGCATATATTATGCCCTGCTATATGCCGATTTCAGTGTAGACGTCTCTTTTACGACGGGATTTATCGTGAGTTTTATCTGCAACTTTTTTCTGACCAATCACTATACGTTCCATACAAAAGTCGACTTCGAGAACGGAGTCCGCTTCTCGCTATGCCAGGCCGTAAACTTTCTCATGCAATATGTTACGCTGAAACTCTTCATCGCCATAGGCATACCCGAAAAAATAGCTCTCGTTCCCGTGTGGATTATCATATTCCCCATCAACTTTTGGCTCATGCGTTCGGTGCTGCGCTCCGAACGTTTCAGGTTGCATCTTCACAAGCGTGCCGAGAGCGAAAGTACCGAGACGCTGTAACTTGTTGCAACACCAATACCCTCACCGTTTTCTTCACCGCCAAAAGAGCTCTGAACTCTCAACTCACCCGTTTCTTTCCCCCGGGGAATCGTCATCTATTTCCCGTTCTGCCGACTTCATTACCCATCTTAACCGACCCTACCCAAAATGCAAGGAGAAGTCGTCGTATCGCTACTCCACAGGTAAAAAAACATTTACACCTTCGCCTCATCAGTCTTCGGGTCGACCCGCAAACGCACATAAGCCCGGTCGTCGAACGACAGGCAACCGTCATACCATCCCTTGGTCGACTTGTAGCGACGGAAACAGAGCGGGTCGTCGCGAAGAATCTCACCGAGGTAGTGCTCGGCAGCTGACAGAGTAGACAATGGCAGAGGATAACCGTCGGTCGACAAAACCACTTCGCTTCCGGGCTCAACCCTATAACAATGCACGTCGGCAGCATAAGGTGTGAAACCGTCGATTACCCCGTAAGCCTCCGACACACCGGGATTGTTCTGCGCCGACAACTGCTCGCGCAACTCGCTCGCGATGTCCATACGTCCCACGTCGTGTACCCGAAGTGCATCGGGCGAACCGCCTTGCGCCAGATAAGCCTCAATGACAGCGGCTCTCTTCCCGGCCAGGCGCACGTCGACAGCCTTCTCATGCATAAACACCTTATCGGCTATCCGCACTCGACAGTCGCCTACCGACCACACCTCTCTGCGGACATCGCTATACACGGCAACCGATGCGGCAAGGCGACACGAAGGGTCGACAGTCACCCGCTCCAAAATATTGTTGTGGCGATAAAGATTCATAAACTGATTTTCGGCCTCAGCTATAAAACATTCCAGAGTAGCATCGCACGGGAGCCTCTTTATCACACCTGTCAATAACTCGGCGGCCAGTCGGCCTGTTGTTTTTCCATCAAAACGCGCAGAACTCTTGGTTGTCGCTCCGTCAATGACTGCTGCAAAACCGGGGGTAATCACCAAAGCGTCTTCACAAGACGAACTGTCGGCGATTTTCCCCACCAAAGCCTGCTCTACAACCGTAAATGCCATATAAAGATTCTTTTTCCCTTCTCTCTTCACATTTGCTCCCGGTTCTCCCGAAAGAATCCTGAAAATGTTTTGTTCCAGCGACACCAAAGATACAATATTTAAGAACAAACAAAAAAGGAAGTCCCAAGAGGAACTTCCTTTTTTAATTTAACTATCCGATTTCGGTTATTCAGCTTCGGTCTCGGCAACGCCGTAACGTATCACTTTCATCATGTTTTTCGACGAAACGACTTTTTTAGCCATTTTCTGAACGTCTTTAGGCGTAACGGAATTCAGTGTTTTGAGATAATCGGTATAGAAATCGTCGCCATACATATAGTAATTGATCAGAGTCGACGACCAATAACTGTTTTCTTTGATACTGCTCTCATACTCCTTCTGCATATAGGCCTTGATATTATCAAAGGTTTCAAGCGAAGGTCCTTCATCGGCCACCTTTTTCAACTCGGCTATGGTGCGGTCGGCCAACGAAGCCGCTTGTTCGGGGTTGGTATCAAAACCTATGACATAAGAGAATCCGCTTTCGGGCACACGGGTGATGCTACCCGATGTCGATACGCCATAGGTTCCGCCCTCTTCTTCACGGATGGTTTCGGTATAGACGGTACGCATCACTTGCGAAAGCATCGACATGACGATGGCATTTTTGAGATTGTATTTCTCTTTACCCGAATAGGTGATGTAAACCATGGTCTTGGGAGTTTCCATCTTTTGGTCAAAGATAGACTCACGATATCCTGTACGTTGCTTGGGCATTACCTTGACATTGGCTTTTTCATGTTTGCCCGTTGAAGGCAGAGAACCGATATATTGTTCAATAAGCGGTTTGGCAGCCTCTTTATCAATGTTTCCAACGAAAATGAAGACAAAGTCGGCAGCATTGTTTACCCGTTCGGCATAGAGGTCGAGAGCTCTCTGATAATCAACCTTATCGAGATCGGCCTGTGTGAAACGGCGCGCACGCTCGTGATTGCCATAAGTAAGGTAAGTCACCGTGTCGGAGATGGGACGCATGGGATCGGCTTCGGACTGTTTGAGAGAGTTGGCCATACGATCTTTCCAAGCAATATAACGGGCACTATCGACACGTGTTGTTGTAAACCGCAAATACGTCAGTTTCAACAAAGTCTCGAAGTCTTTTATGGTACTGCTACCGGCAACGGTTTCGATATACGTCGACACATTGGCCGTTACACTGGCTTGAATACCGCTGAGTTGCTTAGCGAGTTCCATGGCACTGAAATCGCCCATACCACCCATGGAGATAAGCGAGTTCATAACGTAATAGTTAGGACGGTCTTTGATATCGAAAAGAGTGGTTCCACCATGACTGACGGCATACATTCTTATCTCATCAGCTTTGAAATCGGTTGTTTTGATAACCACTTTGGCACCATTGGAAAGCTGATACTCCGTTGCATCGAAGAGCTTGTTCTCGGTCGTCTTCACGATACGGCCTTTTTCGGGCATCTGAGGTATAAGCGCCCGCTCCTGATGGTCGTCTTTGTAGGGTTCGGTTTCGGCCTTGCAATCTTCATAGTAGGCATTCAACAACTCTTCGGGAGTGGGAATAACACTGTTTTCGTTATCATCGCTCATCAAGACAAGCGCCAGATTTTTAGAATCAGCCGGGAAGAAACTACGGAATACCGAGTCAACATCCTGGAGGGTAATACCTGGGAGAAGAGTGCCGTAGAGTTCGTAGGCATACTCCTCGGATATTTGCGGATCCTGTTGCAGGAAATGACCGAGTGCCTTGTTGACAAAGGTAGAGTTCTTCTGTGTAGCACGTTCGTTATACGATTTTCTCATAAACGATTCCATCTCGGCAACAGCACGGTCAAGTTCAGACTGGGTGAAACCATGGTCGTAGGCCTGCTTGGTGACACCCACCAATCCGTCGAGGGCCTGATGCCACTGTGCGGTCTTGTAGATAGCTACCAACGTATAGGCTTTGCGGGTAGGCGAATAGAAATAATCGCCATAGGTACCGCCGGCCATGATGAAAGGAGGATTTTCGAGTTGGGCCAGTTCGCTGCAACGCGTAGAGAACATCATGGATATAAGCGAACGGACCAAATCTTTCCGGGCGGCCTCAACCGTCATCTTGTTTTCACTACTGTCGATCGGTTGTTTAAAGACGATACGCAAGGTATTGGTCAATGCCTCCTTGTCCGAGACTACCGAAACGATAGGCTCGTCGTTGTCGGGCACCTGCACATACTCTCTCTTGGCCGCATTGACAGGGGCAGGGACATCTTTCCACAACTCCTTGATGCGGGCCTCTACTTTATCGACATCGACATCACCTACAACGATAATACCCTGCAAGTCGGGACGATACCATTTGTGATAATAATCACGAATAGCCTGATAGGGGAAGTTGTCGACTACCTCCATCAATCCGATGGGCATACGATAGGCATAGCGGTTGCTGTCGGGATAAATGTCGGGAAGCACGGCTTCGAGCATACGCAGATTGGCCGAACTTCTCGTACGCCACTCCTCGTGAATGACTTTGCGCTCGGCATCGATTTCTTCTTCTTCCAACGAGATACCCGATGCCCAATCATGCAAAATGAGCAGACAGGAATCGATCAACCCCTCACGAGCAGGTACATCAGAGATATTGTAGACAGTCTCGTCGATAGAGGTATAGGCATTAAGATTTGCACCAAACTTCACACCGTTGTTTTCGAGATAGTTGATAATGTCTTTCCCGGGGAAATGGGTTGTTCCGTTGAAAGCCATGTGCTCAAGGAAGTGAGCCAAACCGCGCTGATTCTCTTCTTCGAGGATAGAACCTACACGCTGTGCAATATAAAATTCCACCCGATTTTTGGGCAATTCGTTATGACAGATGTAGTAGGTAAGGCCATTGTCCAGCTTACCCATGCGGATAGCCGGGTCCAATGTTTCTTTGAGCGGTTGCTGAGCCGACAGCAGCGCCGGCGACAACAGACAAGCGACAAAGAAAAGCTTTTTCATGAAATTCTTCATCATATCGGTTTATTTTAAAGGGTTTATTTCTTTTTATTACTCTTTATAATATATTCAAAAAGAGGGAGATACGAGAGAAAAATCTCGGTATGCTCCCTCTTGATGACTTCAAAGGTACGAATATCACATTAATTTTAACAAGTCACGGCTATAAGAGTTGTTAAAAAAGTGGAACTTTATCGTTCAAGCGTAACAGCCATAAGACCTATAACCACTTCGGTCGAAACTGCCGAGAGCGTCAGGCTCTGCAACGTGCGGGTATCGTCGAGTGGCAGATCGAGTATCACGGCTGCTCCACCGGGGATATTCCGACCGTCGGCACCTCTAAATTTGAGCAGCGACTGTACATCACGCGTAATGACGCCACTCTTCAATAATACCCGATAGGGCCGCGGGGCTTTCAGGCAAAATGCCTGCCCATCGACATAAAAATCCTGATCGATAGGACACCATGTCTCCGGATTGACAAGAGGAAGCGTCGCTGTTGTTCCATCGGTATAGGTAACGGTTACGAGACCGTTGACCATGTGGCACTGCATATGGTTGGTCGAGCCGGCCATCAACAGATAGGCACGAGAGGCGTTTCCGGAGAGAGGCACGGTTACCGAGTCGGGATAATTATCCCAACGGGTGGTATAGATGATATTCGACACCAACGAATCTTGTGCCACACGGAAGGGTACACCCAAGGGGGTATCGAGTACATCGCCCGAGGCGACACGGCGCAAGCCGCTGTCGTCGATTTCGGCCGAAGCCTTGGGGTGGCACCACTCGCCGATGCCCTGTGCAGGCACTTGCAGGGTGGTATAGGGCGAACGCGGCGACAGGTAACGGTTGGTGAAGATATCGGTTACTCGGGCATTCATGCAACTGTCGAGTTCGACCATCTCATAACGCAAGTTGTTGGAATTCTTAACCTCCCAGTTGATGCAGTTAAGACGGGCTATCTCCCGTTCTTTTTCGTACACCACCACTTGGTTGCTGCCCGGCTCGGCACATGTGGCCGGAACCAGTATCTCGGCAGATGTCCCGTGGGCGGGAATCGTTATCGCCTGGCTATATTCGTAACGACCGGGGTTGACCACGCAATTAACCGCAAGGGGCTTGTCGGTGTGATTGGTCAGTGCAAAGGTGAGCGCATACCCCTCGGTCGACGACGAAGCCAGCGTAACGGGGCTCGTTACCGTAACGGGTATCGGCTGAGCCAGTTCCAGGAAGAGGGTGCGTTCGCCAAGATTGTTGCGCATTACCGCCGAAAGAGAGTTGGAATCCCAACGGGTTTTCGAGAGCAGACCCTGTGCATCGCGCACCTTCATCAGCCGCGCTCTCAGCGGGACAAACAACCGCCACCCCTCTCCTACCACGGCCAGAGAGTCATACTCGGGGCAGACCAGGGGCTTCCCGGCCCAGGTAATCTCTATCTTGCTCGACGGCGCAGGTTGGGCCACGATTTCAATTTGCGGAACCCCTACACTGTTCTCTTTCAATCGCCACAAGGTCTTCTTGCCGTTAACCTTTACCGAGGCAATCTTATCTCTTTGCGCTTTGACTTGCAGCGTCAACTCGGCAGGACGGGCGAAACGGAGAGATACCTCGTAAGTATCTTTAAGGCCCTTACGGGTGAAGTCATAGGCAATATCGGAGGTCTCGAACGATGCCGATTCCCACTCCGACGGGAAACCGGGGCGCAGCACGACACGGTTGTTCATCATATCGGGAATGACGCCGAAGAGGCCCTGTACAAGGGTGCGGGCAGCGACACCCACAGGGTCGCCAAAGTCGCGGTAACACTCTCCACGGGCAGCGTCGTAGGTACTTATCTGACCGAAATTTCCAGGACTTCCACCCAAATACATGCCATCGAGTATGGAACTTTTGAAAAGATGGAATGCCTCATCGCTTCGACCACTCTGCCAATAAGCCAATGCCATGTGCATTACTTCGGCAAAAGCCACATTGTTGATCGACCACACGTATGGCATCCATGTCGTTGTAGCCACCGTAGCATAATCGTCTCGATCGAGACCGTCGGCAATGACCGGCACATGAGGAATCTCGGTATCGACATACCGAGTAGCCTGCCACGATTGAAAATCATCGTGAATATCGGAGTCGATGGCATGGTATACCGTCCACAGGGCAGCGTCGGGGTGGACACGTTTCAGCCCCATGAAATCCTTGTACTCAGCCCAATGACCTTTGTCGGCCAGCCACAGATTAGCGTTTATGGCATTCTTTATCTTTTCGGCTTCGAGGCGATATGGTGTAGGGTCTTCTCCTATCTTCTCGGCAATCTCGGCGGCCATTTTATTGGCCCGATAATTATAAGCCGAAGAGTGGGTTACACCACCGCTGTTGTATTGCAGGGCATCACTGGCCCAGATGCAGCAGTAAGCATCGTAAAGGCCATCGTCGTCAGGGTCAAAATTACGTTTTTCCCAAGCCAAATGCAATTTAAGGACCGGCCACATGCGACGCACATAGTCCATATCGCCTGTCCAATTGAAATGCCACAACAACTCATCGATATAACAGAGATTCATGTCATAGTGATGCATGACATTTTTACGATTGGGGTAGCGAGATATATAGCCGTTACTATACATGGGGGTTCCCCATTTTTTCAACGCCCTGGCCAAATTGAGTGCGCTGTCCTGAGCCGGATGGGGTATAACCGGTTCGACATCGGTCACCTGCGAAGCGGCATATCCGTCGAAATGGCTGCGTGCCCGATCGTGCCAACCTACGGCATCGCCGGTGTAGGCGGCCCGCCAGCCATTAAGCGGCATACGCCAGCCGATGGCTCCATGCATCCACACCTTGTAAGACGAATCCCAAATGCCGTCGGCCGCCATGCTCAATGCCGGACCGAGAGTATTGAAATAGGGATCAGGGGTGCTTATCTTGACCGTAGAAGCAATCTCTGCTCGACTCGCGTCGGCTCGATTATAACATGCCTCCAAGTCGTCATAGCCCCATGTCGATGGCGCTGTCTCGGGATTATATATAGCGATATAAGAGGGGGATTTCCCTACTTCAATAATTCCGGAGATAACCGGATACTTATCTGATGCCGGGGCTTTCCGCAAAGAAACAGGTGTATTTCGGGCCGAAGCATCTCCCAACAAGAGAGAAGCTCCGTCGGGAACAACAGCGGTAAGATGACATACGGGATTTTTACCGGTTTGCGGATTTTCTCCGGCCAGATAGCGTTGAATCACTTCTCGTGAATTTCCGTACCATATATCAAACCCATCGGTACGCAAACGATAAACATTGTTGATACAATAATCGGGCTTGAGATCGAAACAATCGGGAGCATCGACACCCATATCGCCTTCACGACTGAACCGTTTGTTGGTAGCCCCACCGTAAAGCCATACGAGTTTTGTGCCGGCAGGCAATTTTCTACCCTCAACGCGGAGTATCATCCCGTCGGCCTCATACATGGCCAATGCCGTAATAGTAAGAGAACCTTTTCCCAATAAAGAATCGGTAATCGTGTAGACTCGACTTACGGCCCGATAACGAGATTCTATACGGTCAGCATCATTGAGCCACAGACTTTCTTCGCCCACGATTACTCCGAGAGAAAGATTTCCTCCCATACGGGGCATATAGAGGGCAAACTCGGGCATATCGCTTGTTTCGAGACGGAATCCGGTATTTCCGCCATACAAGGCACGGGTAAACTTGCGATTACCGTTTACAATGACGAAATCTTCTCCATCGGGCTGATAGCGAAGTGTGCGACTTTGCCCGGGAGCAGTACGTTTAGAATCGGAAGAGGTAAACAATTGCGCTTGCGTCGGCACAAAGCATGCCGCCGAAAGCAGGAGTGTTAAGAATAATCGTGGTATGTGCATAATGTTAAAAAAAAGTTATTGGAACTTCAAAAAAACGCAAGTGACCGAAACAAGTATATTCCTGCTTCGGTCACCGCGTACTTAGATGGGGATAACTGACATTTAATTAGCCTTCAAGTCATACTTGATAAACCACCCATCATCGCTGGACAAAGCACTGGTCGCTGCTGCACGACCACCAGCCATCCAATCGATGAAGAAATCATTGTGGTTGGCAAACTTTTGAGCGCTGGCACGTTTGATACGGTTCATCGTGAACATAACATGTCCTTCACCCGAAAGTTCAAAGAAGTTTTCCTCGGCAATAAGAGAGTCGAGTTTCCAGCATTGCTGCTCGGGTGTATATAGATACTCATTTGTCGCCGCGTCTTTTACCAAGATGCTATCGCCCACATAAAGCATATCTACACGACCCCGCACGCCACGGTTGACATATTGCGAAGCGCTCAACTCATGTGTAAGACCGCGATACAAGTTAGCCAAATAGGGAGCCGACGTGCTGCCCATGCCAAATATATCGTAAAGAATATCGAAACATGAGCCTTCGGTATACGCACCTGTCGACGAATTCCAATAAGAACCCATACCACCGTTGATAAGAGCCAAGGCTGCTTCGATAAGTGCATGGTGCTGGGTTTCATCTTCGGTAAAATAAGCTACACCCGACAATGCCTCGCAAAGCATCAGGTGCAAGTTCGATGCTCGATAAAGGGCGATAATGGTTTCGGACGTTTGCGACGAACCATTTATCCATTTGGTCAGGACATACTGACCAGGGGCAACCTCTGAGAAGGTTCTCGTTCCCCCACGGTTATCACGATATTCCTGATCGCTGTTGGCGATATAAGTGGTATCGAAACGAGCTCTTGCATCGGCTGTAGGCATAACATAATAGCTGTAAGGCTCAACATTCGAAGCATAGTCTTCGAGGCGGTTCGAATCACCCACACGAGGATTATAAGAGGCCATTGTAACATCTTCCCAACGATAGTAGGTATGCACAGCATTCTTGAAGTTTCCTCCGTAAGCACCACGCAAACTCATCAAGTAATTTTCTGCGCCGGTAGTGTAACCACCGTTAGTAATTTCGGTCATCGCATTGATGGCTGCCTGTTTGTAATCATTGAGATTGGGTGACAACGAAGCTTTCCACAAATAAAGTTCAGCCAAAAGCGTATAAGGAGTGAACTGATAACGGTCATAACGCATCAGACCTTCTTCTTCACCGGTAGTAGAGGGGAAAAGGAAGTTTCTCCACCGGGTCATCTGCATACCGTCAACACCATACATTCCGGTCGTCATCAGTTGCAGGCACTTATCGATAATTTGTTCGAAATTAAGTGTAGGATAGTTTGCTATATCTTGATACTCCTTCAAGGGATCATCGAAATACACGGCCTCACCATAAATTTTTCCAAGCATCAAATAAGCCCATACTTTGTAGCGAATGGCCGTAGAGATATACATATCGAACGTAACGCCATACATCTCCTCGAAGTTGAGAGCTGTAGGATTCTCTTGACGGAAAGCATTGACATGAGCCACATAATCATTGACATTCATGATAATGCGATAATAACCGGCAGGGTCGACAATCGAATTGCCGTTGAGGTCGCGGTACTCATAAATATCCCACAACTCGGTACCGGCATTGGAGGTGGGTTGAACCATATTGCCACGGAGAGCCTCGATAATCAAGGCCTGATCAGCTACATCGGCTCCCGTGGAGGCACAGCCCCACAAGCCGGCATAAAGCTCGGATATGGTCTGGGGATATGTGCTTTCGTCGAGCACGTCCGTGGTCTCATCGGTACACGACACCAAAAGGAGCGAGGCGACAATTGCAGCTGTAAATTTGCTGATGATATTTTTCATAATCTTAAATTCACTTAGGGGTTAGAATTCGAGTTTAACACCGACTTTGAATGAGCGCGGCAGAGAGATTTTTCCATAATCAAATCCGCGCATCGACGAGTCATAAGAATAATAAGTTTCGGGGTCGAGACCCAGGTACTTGGTAAAGGTGCAGACATTCTCGGCCGATGCAAAGATGGTTGTACCTCTCAAGAAATTGAATTTGTAGCTTACATATATTTCTTTCAGTTTGAGGTATGAAGCATCTTCAATCCAACGATCGGAGAAACGGTTGTTTTGCATTGGATCGCCATAGGTGGCTCTAGGCATGGTCGTCACGTCTCCGTTACTTTGCCAGCGACGGTTGGTCGAAGAAAGCTGGTTGCCATAATCACTCATGCTTTCACCGATGCGGCGCACGGCATTGTAAGCCATGTTACCCTGACTGTAGCCAAAGTTCACAGAGAGTTCAAAGTTTTTATACCGCAACGTGGTGTAAATGTTACCGAATATTTTGGGGTCGGCACTACCTAGATTCACACGGTCTTTCTCGTCGATGATGCCGTTTCCGTCTTGGTCGACAAAGTGCATGTCACCTGCCTCGAACGCTACCCCTGCCGGAGTGGTAAGATTGGCAGCTGCGGCCTCTTCATCAGTGGCGAACACACCGGCTGTCTCATACCCATAGAAGCTGTACAAGGGTTGACCAACTTCGGAAATAATGGCGGAACCATCGCTCATTTCGGTAATGATGCTGGCATTGCCATCAAGAGAAGTAAGACGGTTCTTGTTATGGGCCAGAGTTGCGCCAATGTACCACTGGAAGTTCTTGGTGTAGACAGGAGCAAATTGGAATCCCACTTCAACACCTTCGTTTTTCAGCGTACCAATATTGTCATACATCGAACTGGTTCCAAATACCGAGGAGATACCGCGCAACATGATGACGTCGCTGGTATTGCCATTGTAGTAATCAATCGAAGCATCGATGCGATTGTTCCACATGGAGAAGTCGACACCTACGTCAAACGTACGATCGGTTTCCCATTTGAGGTCGGTATTGGCGACACCGGCACGTACAAGGCCAGAGAGCGTACGGAATGAGGATTGTGAATAGGCATACTTGCTGAGGCTCGATGAGAAGCGGCTGTTACCGGTTGTCACATACTCGGCACGGAGGGTCAACTGGTTGATGAAGTCAACATCACGTACGCCCGGAGCATTCTTGGCATAGAATGCGGCATTGACCGAGGGGAACACAGCCATGGCCGGAGCATCTTTACCGAACGATGAAGCATAGTCCGAAGCCAAGGTTACGCCCACACCCACCAAGTGATTATAGGTATAGTTGACGTTGGCATTGATATTCACCCAATTGAACTTATCCATATAACCCGATACAACACGTCCGACATTGGAGCTGGAACTGTTGAGCAGGTAATAGTAGTCGTTGGCCGAGTTGATACCTTGTGCATAATCATACTCAGAACTGTTGATGGCAGACTGTACGCCGAGAGAACCCTTGACGTTGTGTATGCCCGAGAATGTCTGGTCATAACCGGCGTGAGCTGCTAAATAAAAGTTTCTCAACTCTGTTTCGCCATCACGAGAGGTGTTTTCGGCCAAACCGTTCTGCAAGGGCATGATGCTTTGCTCTGTCACACCAGGAATAAACACCGACTCGTTCTTCTTGTAATAGTAAAGGCCGGCCGTTACACCAAGAGTCCAGTGATCCTTGATTGTTCCATTGATGCCGAAGAGTGCCTGCACGTCGTAGATGGTGTTCTTGGCACGTACATTGTCAACAAGCGAGAGGGGGTTCGACACAGCGTTATTGGTAACCACAAGTCCTGTATCGTTGCGCACAGGTGCATACTCGGGCAACACCGTTCCGTCGTCGTCGATATCATACGGAGAAAGCAGGGGAGCTTTGCGCAGGGCGGCAAGAAGAGGGTTTGTTTCACGGGAAAGGCCCTGTTCCTGCAGGTTACTGTTGATGTAGGCCAACGAAAGTGAAGAGGTAAAGACTAGATTACGGCTCAAATTGATATCGGAGTTCAAACGAGCATAATAACGATTGTAGTCGGTATTCTTCACTTGACCCTCTTTACGTTTGTAACCAACCGAAAGGTCATACTTGGCAATAGCGTCACCACCTTTGATTTTCAAAGTATTATCGGTAACAAAACCGGGAGAATAAATTTCATCTTGCCAATCGGTATCGTTGGTATAGAGATGAGGATTGACATAGATTGAAGGATCTTGCGAGAGGTAGGGGAAGTCTACGAGCAAATCGTCCATGTCTTCGTAGGATCCGTCAGTAAGACCCAGCGAGGATACATATCTTTTATAATCCTTCACATTGAGTGTGGGAAGCTTCGACTGATTGAGCTCTACACCATACTGGCCGATAAATTCCACCTGCGTCTCGAGGTCAATGGCTCGTTCTGTCTCGATAGCGATGACGCCATTGGCGGCCAAAGAACCATAACGAGCAGCATCGGCACCTTTAAGAACAGAAACACTGGCGATATCCTGAGCATTGAGTGCGCTGAATATGCTGGTCGAATATCCATTCACGACACCTGAGGCATCGAGACTACCGAAATAAGGCTGGCCGTTGAGCACAATGAGAGGCATACCGGTGGCATTTGCCGTGCGGTTACCGCGAATCTGGAAATAAGAACCTTCGCCGGGCATACCGCTTTTTTCAGCAACATAAAGACCGGGGATATTGACAAATGTTTTCTCGACGTCGACAGTAGAAGCTGTAAAGTCCTTGTTTTGACGAGAATAGGTATTCGTATTTTTGTCTTGACTGGGAGTAACGGCATTGGGAGTGAGCACATAATCGGTATAGCCGTACTTGTTCTCGGGAATAAGGATAATCGAGAACGTCGTGTGCCCATTCACGGGAATCACCTTGGTGTAATAACCTGGATACCAAACATTCAATTCTCCTTTAAGGCTTGAAAGCTCGGCTTTGAATGTACCGTTGGCATCAGTCGTGACCGATTGGCCCAAATTAGTAGCCGAAACAACGGCTCCTTCGATGGGAGACCCGTCATAGGGGTCTACCACCGTACCTGTGATTGTATAAGTGCGCTGTGCAGCTGCGGGCAGCGACACCACGGCAATCAACAAGAGCAGAAATATGTTTCTAAGTTTTTTCATATCGTATTGTGTGTTTGATATCAATAATTATTCTCGGTAGGAACAAGACACCAATGGAAGAAACGCATGCGGGTACCACTGGTAATGACAATCTTGATGCGGACCGACTGCATGGTGCCAGGCTCGCCCTCGACATTAACTTTACCTACCAGACCACCATTTTCGTTCCAGCGGGAGTTACCGCTCGAATATTGCGCCATACCGCCGCCACCACGTCGGTCATAGTTCCACGGCGAAGCGAGGGAGAAATTGATGTTGGATCCGATAAGGGTATAACCACCTCCTTTGAGGGCAACGTCACAATCGTTGCTTGCCGGAGCAGTGGCAAAGTAAGGATCGTTGGGGTCGAAATAGGGATATCCGTTTTCGCCAAGTTCGGCCGTTGCAAAGTAGACACTACCTACACCACTACCCGAAGCCTGGTTACCCAAGTGGAGATTATACTCGCCGGCAGGAATCAGATATTGAGCTACCGAGCTCATGCCGGTAGGATTCAACGGAGTGAATGACAGAGAGAATTCATCGGTACTTTCTTCGTCCTTGGCAATATTCAATACCACGTAACAAGGATTACCGTCTTCGTTCTCTTCGAAGTGCGAATATGGTCCATGTTCAGCCCATGCAGGCGAATCATAACCGGCTTGTACCACGAGCGAAGGCACTTCATCTTGAACAGAGGGGCCAAGACCGTCGGGCACTTCACCGCGGATACAGAAATAGAGATTTGTCGTATCGGCCGAAGAAATCTTTCCGTAATGGTAAAGGAATTGTTTCAGACGAGTAATGATGACGTTGTTGGGTATTTTCAGGTCTTGTATCATGTAAACACGTCCGTTGGAAAGTTCCACGGGATTCTCGGTATCGATAACCTGCACGGCATTACCATCACGGTCGGTATTTTTCCACTGCTTGTTATAAGCCGAGTAGATATCGTCTTGCGAGGCAGCTTCGGCCGAGAGGGTTCCATTGTAAATGGTAGCTCTCTTTATCCACTCATTGGCCAACGAAAGTTCGGCCGAACCTAAATAGGGATATTCGGGATAGGGAGGATTTTCAGCCTGCTGACGACCGATGGCCTGGCACGTCTCGTTCATCTTGCGGTAGCAGTCACGAATAACTTCATCACTGGGGACAAAGCAGGTGAATTGCTGGAACTCAGAATTAATCTGTACAGTATCAAACAAGGGATTGTAGACAACAAACACAGAGTCGTACAGGGTGTTACCGGTCATATCGACACCAATAGGTGTAGAGCTCTCGGGAGAGAACTGCTCGACACTGGCCTTGAGGATAATCGAATCACGGTACATACTATACTCATCGGAGAGTTGCTCGATGTAGGCATAGAGGTTCATACGGGCCGACATCATGTGGTCGATGATATGCACGACGCCGTTGTTCATACGGTAAGTCTTTATCACTTTGGCGTCATTGGCATATATATTGCCTTGTTCATCGACAGCAATCTGAATGTAAATACCGTTAAGAGTCTTAAGACGGGCACCGTCTTTGAACTGGTTACGGTTGAACGAAAGATAGTTTACATGATACAACACGCGAGTGGTATCAAGATTCAAGGCCACTGCCGACGACCCGTCGGTCGAAGCAGTTTGCACGCCTTGATTGTCGACAGCCCAGACGGTAAGTTCCTGATCGGCTTCGAGCGATGACATCGCTCCCACGTCCTGAAGGAGTTTATAAAATTCGGCATATTCGTCATGGGTCTGGAAAAACTCTATGAGGGAGCAGTCTAGCACCGTAGTAGCCGTATCGACACTCCCAGTGGAAGATGATCCTTTGTAGTAATCATCCCAATTGTCGTTGCAGGCCCAAAGGGCGCAAACGGCAAGCGAAAGAATGAATGCAGCTTTTTTCATAATTCTCATTGCTTTTATTTTTTAGGAGTGAACAGAACATAATCGAGATAAAGCGTAGAGCCCTCGTTATCCTCGATACGCAACGTATGGCGGCCCGTGGTAGCAAGAGTTACCTCGCCCACAATATACTCTCCGCTTTCGGC
The DNA here is from genome assembly GCA_905210875.1 of uncultured Bacteroides sp. GTDB lineage: Bacteria > Bacteroidota > Bacteroidia > Bacteroidales > UBA11471 > Caccoplasma. The sequence continues at coordinate 22,946 of CAJLYN010000001.1, forward strand.
ATCGGGAATGGCCACCCATTCTTCGGGTTTGGTATCAGCATCGTCAAAGCGATCGGGAACAGTACCACCCTGAGTGGTCAACGAACCCACTGGTTCTCCATCGATGTAGATGGTAAAGCGACCCGAGGCCGAAGAAGCTGCCGTATTGTAGAAACTGAGACCTACCGAATAGGTAGTAGAGTCAGCCACAAGACTCGGAGTCTGCATATCGATGTAACCATATTGTCCGAGATTGAGCAACAGTGCATCATGATTGGTGAAGTAGAGACCCACGGTATCGGTCTGGGTTCCTACATAATACGACACGCAGTTCCTGCCACTCGACGACAAGAGACTGGTCCAGTCGTAGCAGAAATTAGAGCCGTACTGCTCGCGTAAGGGCAGGAGGTCTTCAACATATTCAGCCGTCAGCGAACCAAGCCGGTATTCAGAAATTTCTGTTTCAAGAATCGAGAAATCGGTTACCTCGAAAGTTGTCGTAGGCACGTTGGTAGGAGCCTTGATGTAAAGCGGGGTCGAGACTTCGTGAATTACACCATTGCGGCACACAAGGTCAGTTACTTCGCCCCAGGTTGCACCCGTTTGAGTAAGGGTATCGTAATTGATATAAAGCTGACCATCGATATCCTGGAATTCGATATAGGAAGCTTCGGCAAGAGTAGCAAGCACATTGGCCGCACTGGTCGACGAAGCGGTATCGGCAACAACTATACTACCGGTAGCGTGTGACGACGAAATCAGATGGTAAGCAGCGTAACGATACATGGCATTTTCGGTATCGGTCCAAGCAGCGGTATTCTGTCCAGCGCCAAGGGTATCGGCCAAAGCAGAGAGGCTGTTGATGGAGGCCGCATTGAAGACGCTGTTGGGTACCACAAGGCAGGTGTAGGTAGCAGCACGGCCAGCAGTCGACGACACAAGCGGGGTGATACCGGTAGCATCGAGCAATTCCTTGAAAAGGCTCCAATCGGCATTGTCTTCAAGACGATCGGAAATATACTCGGTAATAGGGGTAAGCACGCCGTCCATAATAAATATGGTTGCATTGGTCGTCGCAACATCGAACGAGGTGATTTTGGCTTCTTCGTTGACGAAGTAATCACCGTCTTCGTTGAAAGTTACCGAGAGACGATCACCGGTAGCGGTGGTATCGGGCAACACGTCGTTAGTAAAATCGACCTGGCTGTACTGGTTACCGGCAATGGTATGATATTTCACCAAATACTGGCCATAAGCAGGATCAATATCCTGCACCGAACCATAACCGTTGGCTGCGAGATATTTGTTTACCGCCTCGTTATCGGGCACAAACAATGTATAGTCACCCACATTGAGGTTGATGGTACTGAACATATTGGTGTGGTTGAGAAGGGCTACCCATTGAGAATATCCGTTCTCTTGCAACCATGTGGCGGCAGGGACTTCCTCGGAAATCGTAAAGGTCGAATTTTCGAGGTCGTCGCTACATGCTGAGAACATTGCTGCCACAGCTACGCACAAATATAAAATTTTATGTTTCATAAGATATTTCATTTCTATGATTAGTCACCTAAGTTAGCATAAGCCGGATTTTGTACCAAGCTGGGGTTGGCAGCCAATTCATCGGTATGGATAGGCAGATACCAAGAGTAGGGAATGTTACGTCTCAACTTGGAACGAACAAGGGCAGCCGACACCGAGGGGAGTCCGTTGACAGCTTCGTCGAAGAACAATTGCTGATAAAGCGAGCCGAACTCGGGATCCTGGTAACGCAAACCGGTACGCAGAAGGTCATACCAGTTTTTGGCTTCGCCAAGGAATTCTATGCTGCGTTCATTAATGATAGCTTCAATAACGGCATATTTGCTACCGTATTGCGCTCTTTCGAGGGGCTCACTGCCACCACGCTCACGCACTTCATTGAGAGCAGCCAGAGCACCATCAAGGTCGCCTTGCAAAGCAAGAGCTTCGGCTTTCATGAGATATACCTCGGCCAAACGATAGATAATCCAGTTCTGGTCGTTCTCTGTATCGTTGCGGGCCGTATTCTGTGTATCGCTACCGTAGAATTTCCACACCGTTGTTTGGGGAACGGTCGAAGTGGTAGAGGCATACGAGGCACCATCGCCGCGCACATCACCGGGGGTGAGCCATGAGGCAAAACGGAAGAGACTGACGGTGCTTACGTAGTAATACTGACCCGAAGAGGCCGTAAGGGCTTCATCGGTACCGCCAAACCACGACATAAACGAGTTGGTCTGAGCCAAGGCATTGGAGAACTGCAACTCGAAAATGCTTTCGTTGCTGTTGCCGGGGAAGAAATTGGTAAACCACAGTGAACCATCGATAAGACCCACGCGGCCCGAAGTGAGAACGGCGTCGCAGCAATTGATGCAATTCTGCAAATCGCTGGCCGAATTGCCGCTGTCATAATCTGAGGCACTGAGCCACAGGTACATGTCGGCCATCACGGTATAGAGAGCCCAGCGGGTGGCACGGCCCTTGTTGTCGGCCTCATCAGGGAAAAACTCACGGGCATTCTCAAGATAGGGCTGCATGAGAGCCAACTCCGCACGGAGAATGGAATCGCCGTCAGTTTTGGGAAGCCAGAAATTAGCATCGTCGGTCACATAGGAGTGAGTGACATAGGGTACATCTTTGAAAGTGCGCACAAGAGTCAAGTAACTGAGGGCGCGCAAGAAATGGGCCTCGGCCACAATGGAACGCATCTCGCCTTCGGTAAAGGAAGCATCTTTCTCTACAACGGTAGGGGCATAATCGATAACGGAATTGGCCATGCCGATAACGTTATAAAGGTCGGACCACTTGCAGAGGGCGTTTGAGGGCAGAATATCGCCCGTGCGGATATCATAAGCATTGGTTTCGAGCACGCCAAGGCCGTTACCACGCATCTCGCCCCAGTTGATATAGGTGCGGTTGGTCACAGCCGTGCGCATGTTGCGGTAGGCCGTACCGAGGACGGCTTCCACCTCACCGGCGTTGGCCCAATAGTTGGTCGCGTTCTGCTGGCCGGCGGGGTCGACATTCATCCAGTCGTTACACGACACGGCCGAGAAAGTAAGAACGGACGCAAGTAAATATATGTGTGTCTTCTTCATATCGGTAAATTGTTAGAATCGGAGATTAATACCAAATTTCACACGGATAGGCTTGGGTGTCGATGCACCATCAACCGCAAGACGGATGATACCAGCGTCGTCAATTTTCTTCTCTCCCACTTCAGGGTCTTGTCCCGAATACTTGGTGAAGGTGAGAAGGTCATAAGCGGTGACGTAAAGGTCAAATGCCGAAAGGTGCATTTTGCGCGTGAGGTTTCTCGGGAATGAATATTTCAACGTGATGGTCTTCATACGCAAGAACGAAGCATCTTCGATGTAACGGTCGGAACCCAGAGAGTTGTAACCGCGGCCATAAAGTGCACGGGGCATATCGGTAATATCGCCCTCGTTACGCCAACGACGCAGAGTGGCGGTACTTTGGTTGCTGTTGCCACGCATCTGCTCGGAGTTGAGACGAGTCTGGTTGAATACTTTCTGACCTACACGGCCCTGGAAGTTGGCCGAGAGTTGCCAGTTCTTGTAAGAGAGACGGAAGTTGAAACCACCGAGGATTTTAGGACTGTAATTGCCGAGGTAAACAATATCGTTGGCATCGATGACACCATCGCCGTTGATATCTTCGTACTTGGCATCACCGGGATATACCTGTTGGGTACCGTTCGACATAATCACATGCTTGCCGTCGATATCATAGATATAGTTACCGTTGAGGTCACGAGCATAAGTATCGTCTACATTCTGATAAACGCCTTTGTAACGATAGCCGTAGAATGAACCGAGGGGGTTACCGGCCATAATGAGGTAAGCATAGTTTCCGTTACCGAACTCGTAGGTTTCCATGTCGAGGTTCGAGGGGAACTCATTGACTTTGTTCTCGTTTTGAGAAATGTTGAACGAGAAGGTGAATCGCCAGTCTTTGGTCTTCACGATATCGTTGAGGTCTACACGGAACTCCCAACCACGGTTGGTCATCTTACCGGAGTTGAACCACTCGAGTTTGCTGAAACCGGTAGAGGTAGGTAATTTCATACCTTTCTGCAACAGGTTGTTGGTAACGTTTTTGTAGAGGTCGACCGTGAACAGGACCTTATCGTTGAGGATACCGAAGTCGACACCTGCGTTCCACTTGTCTACAACCTCCCAATCGATATTATCGAGCTGTATGCGCGAAGGATAGATAGAGGACATATTGAGGTAACCCGATGAGTTGGCACTAAACGTTCCTACATAGGGTGAGGTACCCGAGGGGGCGTTACCGGTCTGGCCCCAACTGAGACGCAACTTACAGAGAGAGATAAATTCCTGATTCATCATGAACGGCTCGTCGCCCAATTGCCAACCGATACCGAAGGTGGGGAAGATACCCCAACGGGTGTGACTGGGAAGAGCCGAAGAACCTTCGACCTGGAAGGTGGCGTTGAACATGTAACGATCGTAAAGGTTATACTGTGCCGAGAAGTTTGACAACAGGCTGCGACGCGTAGCTTCGCTGCTGCTGAGGCCGACAATGTAACCACCGGTCGAGGGATCGGAAAGATAATACGAGGCGTTACCGGCAGTCTGTGCACCGTAACCGGTTTCAGAGGTCTGTTCGATTTGCAGGATACCCGAAGCTACAATACGGTGTATTTCGTTAAATGTCTGCATATAGACGAGACGGTTCTCGGTATAGAGATAAAGCTGGTCACTGGTCACGTCGGAAGCACGGTTATACCAGTCGTTAGACACGGCATAGTCGGTGGTGCTCACCCAAGGCACACCCGTCACCTCGTTGGGGATATATTTCTTGGTACGCTTGTTGTTGGCCGTGAGGGCTACGGTACCATAGTAATGGAGCACGGGAAGTATCTCGTAATGGAGCTGGAACGTGATACGCGTCTGATACGAATCCAAACGGTTTACAGCTTCATTGACCATAGCCACCGGGTTGTAATTGCGGTCATCGACAAAAGTCATGCCGAAATCTTCATAGGGGGTAAAGTATGTATCGGTACGAGCCGAACCGTCCTCAGTCATCACATAGGGACTTTCTTGCGGCATCTTGGTGATGGCAATGCTACGGGGTGATGACGGTTCCTTATTGTTTACTTTCTCTGACCAGCTGGAATTACGGATATTATAGGTGAACGAGAAATCGGAGGAGATGTCCAACTTCTTGGAGAATGCATAGTGCATGTTGAAACGGGTCGAGAAACGTTGGAGGTCGGTTCCGATGGTAGTACCGGTCTCCTTGAGGTAACCCAGAGAGAGACGGTAGGTTGCCTTGTCACCACCACCCGACATGGAGAAGGTGTTGTCGGTGTTGTAACCGATGCGGGAAACCTCGTCGAGCCAGTTGGTATCGACGTTGTACTCATTGAAGAGAAGACCGGCCGGATTGAAGTTGATTTCATCGGAGTTGATGAGAGGCAGATATTCGGTCATACCTTCGGTGTAACCTACGTCGTTGATAGAGTTCCAAAGGGCGTCTTGCACCATGGAAACATACTGAGCGGCATTGAGGAGAGGATATGTGCTTGCCTCTTTGCGCACCTCGGCACTGGTATTGAATGAGAAAGAAATCTTTCCTTTGGCACCCTTCTTGGTATTGATGACAAGCACACCGTTGGCACCTTTGGTACCCCACATGGCCGTAGCCTGGGCATCTTTCAATACTTCGATCGATTCAATATCGGCAGGTGAGATATCAAGGAGGTTGGAGTAGTCATCGGTCGAAGCCGAAGCAAAATCGAAGTCATCGTCTACTTCAACAGGATAGGGCACCCCGTCGACCACGATAAGGGGGTCGGCATTACCGTTGAGGGTCTGGGTACCACGAATACGAATGGTACTGTTTGAACCGGGGTCGGCACCGGTCACAATGTCGACGTTGGAGAGGGCACCTTGCAGGGCTTCGGCCACCGATGTTACAGGGGCTGTTTCAAGGCCTTCCATGCTCATGCGCTGCACGGCACCAAGTTCTTCACGTGGGGTAAGACCCATCTGGTTTCGTTGTACACGCTGTGCCGAAACGCTCACCTCTTCAAGAGTATGACTCTCTTCGGTCAAGGATGCATTCAGAACTTTTTGTCCGGTGTACTTCACCTTATAGGTCTCCATACCGATGAACGAGAAATTGATGACAAGGTCCTGCTCATCGGGAATTCTGATACGATACTCGCCATTGGCATCGACAAGCACACTGGCCAAAGTACGTTCATCTTTGTTTTGGACAAAGACGCTGGCGCCGGCAAGAGGTTCGCCCGAAGCTTTCTCCAATACCTTACCGGTCAAAACCGTCTGCGCCGCCATAGCCTGAGATACTACAAACGCGAGCAGCAAAAGGTATATTTTCCGTGTTATTTTCATAGTGTATATCATATTTTATTATTCCACAACGTAAGTTCCATCACCGAAGTCGAGGTAATTGTCGATAATATACACGGCGCAATCGTTATAGATGTACGGGAAAGAATTGACTACCCGTGCCGTGCGACCCTTGGTGTCGGTAATTTGCAAATACGAACCCATATCCGAGATTTGAACCGAGGTAAAGCTGCCATCGTCTTTCGGGTTGAAAGAGTAGAGCGTGCGTGTGCCTTGACCGTCGCCGGGCATGGGATAGTCGAGCAAGCGGCTTCTTTCAACTGAAATAAAGAGGTTAGGCATATAACCTTTGAAGTTCTTGCTACCACGCGCAGAAATGAAACCATCGTCATATGCTTTCTGCACAGCCTGATTGTTCGGTGCAAGTACGATGTAGCGAGGCAGGTCACCATTACCGGGGCCCTCAGCTTCCATGGAAATAAACACTTCGACATTTTCGGTAGAGTCGTTCAATGACGAAAGGATACCCGACTGGTAGAAGTTACGCGAACCGTAGGTGGTTTCCTTGAATTCCCAAGGTACCTGTGCCTCAATCACGGCAAGAGACTGGAAGGTACGCGACTCGGGCAGCAATGCCGACGCGAGGCTACCTCCTTCAAGAGCGTAAACATGACCGTTACGCACTTCGAGGTCGGTCATCTCCTTAAAGGTAACGGCCGAACGCTGCATATCACCGTGCAGACCGTAACGGGTGTTATATGTAGTGGTCGAATAGATGGTATCTTCGTGAGAGAAGAGGTAATTGAACGAACCACTGGTGAGGTAATAAATTCGGTCGTTGGTATTGGGAATCTCAATCATGTCGTCGGCAATCTGGTTGCGAACGATATTGGCCGAATTGGCCATACTCAACGAAACGGTACCACCTTCACCATCGGAGATGATTACGTCTTCAGCACCATAGACATTGGGATTGGTATTCTCATAGATAAGCGTCTCACCACCCACACTGGTTGCTTCCAACATTGCCTGCGTGGGATAGAATGCGTGGAACTGCTGGTTGGCAGCCGTGTAAAGATCGATTACACCCGACTTGGCCATAAGCAACATAAACATGTTGTACTTAGGATTCACAAAGGCGGGAGCCGTTACATAATAGAAGTATTGGGGAACAGAAACCAACTGGTCTACACCGTAAACGATACCATTGGAACAAAGATAACGGTCTTGTATCTCGCTGGGATTGATAGAGACACGAGCTCTGCTGGCCATGGTAACAGCATTTCCTGCTGAAATTTCGCTCGGAAGCAGCGGGCCATATATTCCGAAGAGACGGTGGCTGGCTTCCAACTCGCTCATAAGTACATAAAGCGGCGTGAAACGTACCGAATCCCAATTGTTGGTTCCATAATAAGGAGCCCAGTATTTGTCATAGAACGCCTGCATGGCTGCGTCCTGCGGAGCAAACAACGTATTTGATGCTACCGACATCGGGCCGAGGTAATAAGACTCTGTTTCGGTATTACCACCGACAACCGAAACGCCCACACGCTCATAGGCAATAGACGAGAGACCGTTGTGCTTGTAAACAAATGCGGAGTCACGGTTGTTATAATTCATCGACAGGACTTCATCGTAACTGAGCGATTTGAAACGGTCGTAAACGTGGGTAACGATAGAATATTTACTATCGGATGCTATAGCCTGATACATGGTTTTGAGCGGCTCAACAACATCGTCTATCACATAAAGATAACCGTTGTCGGTGATGATTTCATATTCCTTCACACCGGCATTGGCCACTCTGAAATAAGGCGCTGCACCGGGTGCCCAATTGTCGCCTTGCCACAAGTTGTCGCCGTATTGTGAAAAGAAATAGTTATAATTGATGGCACCACTCGAACCGCTCGAACCATTGTTGTTGTAATAGTTGAAGAGATTGGGTGTAAACACAGGAATGTACTTCTCCTGGTGGAACACCTTGACGAGGGCACCGTCGCGGGCCGGATCAGAAATCATCTCGGCCGCATCACGGCTACGGGTACGATACTTAAAGTAAAGGCCGATCCAGTCGTCTTCTACATTCGTACCTTCGGGGCGATACTCCATAAAATCATCAGCCTTGAAGCTGTAATAAAGCAGATGGTATGTCACCATGTTCTGCAACTCCTCTTCGGGTATTTCCTCGACAGAAGAGTAGCCGTGGCGGGAAAGATACTTTTGGAACGCTTCGTCATCGGGGGCGAAAATCGTAGCCAAACCTTTTCCGCGTACCAAATCTTCATAACCTGCACGCTGCGCAGCTCTCAAGAAACTGGTAAAATTGCCTCTACTTTCTAGATAATCCCAAGCATTTCCCACAGAAACGGAGGTAGAGTGACGCTCATTGTCATAATACTTGTCCATTTCATTACAGGAAAAGAAGAATAGCAGAAGTGCTGAGGCTAACAGATTAGTCCATTTTTTCATAATACTTCGCGTTTTTTCCGTATGTAATTTAATTATCTCTTTTTAATCGTACTTGTCAAGGCATAGGTTGCAGACCTTCCCAACGCACATCCCAATTGCCATCTTTGGGGAATCCGGGATTTACGCCTTCACTACCGTCCCAACCGGCACACATCATGGCCACCGTGGTAAGGAGGCCTCCGTTACCGGGCAGATAGACACGAAGACGAGAATCCTGATAGTTATGACCGTTGGGGAGATAGGTATTGGTGCGTTTGTCCATCAAGAGAGCGCCGACAGCCTTCTCGGTATCTCCCAGACGAGCAGCATCCATGGCCGTCATGGCAAAGTCCCAACCCCAGGTTTTGCCCCAATTCCAGTTGTCCCACACCCAATTCAAGGTGTTCTGCATAATATCTTCGCGCACCAACGGACACTTGGGGAGAATACCCAGTGCACCCAACACGGCCATGTGGTCGGAGGTATAGCGTATATCCTTATAAGTATCGGTAGCTGTTTCGGCGGCTAAATAAAGGCCGTCCTGGTAAGCCAGGGGAGAAAGCTTGTCGAGCATCTCGTCCCATTGCGGATTACGTTCAAGGCCTTCACGCTCGCGCCACTTCTGAGCTACGCTGATGGCATAATGCCAATAGGAAAGTTCAAATGGAGGATTAACCGTCTCGGCGGCACGCAACGTTTCCTGGGCAGGAATGGCACCTTTGAGTACATAACGGCCTTCGAGCTCGTCGTAAGTTGCAAATGAATACATAAACTCGGCCGTGGCGGCTACCAAGTCTTTATATCGGTCGAGCACCTCCTTGGAGGGATTGGCGCGATACATAAGCTCGGCCATATAAATAAAATGCGGCTGTTGCCAGATAAGGAAAGAGCCTACCTTCGCCGGAGCCTCAACGGCCGACGGGTCGGTCATCTTCATCCAACGTACACCATCAAAGCCCTGACGCTCGGCAATGGCACGTGCGTTGGTATAGGCTGAATCACGATACCAGGCCAAGCTCCGCTCAAGCAACTCGGGGCGTCCCCACAAAGCAAAATGAACGCCATGCCACCAGTGCATCTCGAGATGGAACTTTCCAAACCATGTGTTGTAGGTAAGACCCGACTCCTGCGGGGGAACCGAGCCGGCGCACTGTATGGCCATGAGATACTGCGAAAGCACGACGCGACGTTCCAACTCTTTGGCACGAGGATCTTTACAATGCGAAAAATCGACAATACCTCCGTGCGACCAATAGTTGTTCCAATATTGGGTAGCGGAGGCAAGAAGGGTTTCGTAGGGGAGATTCTCTTCGGTCGGTTCGGCCGAGGTAAAACGGCAAGTAAACGAAAGCGTGTCGCCCGATTGCGGGGTGAGTACGAAGTAATGTTTAGCCTTCTCTGAGAGTTGTGCATCGCCCGTCCAAGAGAGACGCACATAATAGGTAGTCTCGTCGAGCTGACGTTTGAGGGTTGCCGAATGAGCATCTTGGGCCACGATCGTCGTGGTGTGCTTGTCGGGCTGTGTCCAGTCACAAGCATCATCGGCATGCTTTCCGGTGGGATAAGGGAAATGGAGTTTCACTCCTACCCGGCCTGTGGCGAAGAGAGGCGAAACAACTTGTGCGCCAATCTCATCGTAGAGACTGTCACACGCTGTCACAACCGAAACCGGCTGACCATCGACCGAGAAATTACTATGAATTTGTCCGTTCCACAAGTCAAGTTCTTGATTAATTCCGGAAAGTTCTTCAACCTTCACCGGAGAGCCATCTTCGTGAGTCATTTCCAGGCCGACAATTCCCAAGTGGAGACGATGCGGATTGACCCTATACCAGTTGGCCGCTTCACGAGGACGTCCGGGCTCGTTGAACTGTACAGCATAGAGCTCTTTATGTCCTCGCCCGAAGTCATACTCTTTGAGCGTCTCTTCGAAACGATAATTTTCGGGATTGGCAAACGAATGCCACCCCCACTGTGATTGCGTACCCAATGGTACACCGGCACTATACAACTCGGGATAGGTCTGCAAACCGGTAACATCGACCGTGTAGGCAAACTCGCCATTTCCCACAGAAAGGGAGGCTAAATCATTGAACTCTGAGATTTTAGGATTGTTTCTCTGTACAACTTCTTTTCTGTTGATGGGTTCATTTTTCCCGTTCGAACAGGATGTAAAAGAAAGACACACAGAAAGGATTAAGCACAAAAACAGCATTCTTTTCATGGTATACTTCTATTTATCTTACAAAGATAAAGGCTATTTCACGCGGGCATACTGCGCAAAATGACCCTATTAATAACTATTTTGTCTTTTAAATATTGTAAATTACACACAAAGGGTTATTCTGGGCAAAAGTAGATGTGAATCGAGTTTTCAAGGCTCACCGTTTTGCCCTTTTTAATACAATATTTGTCCTTAGAAGAAGAAATAAGGACAATGCAAAAAAAGCATGTGGATTTTTTTGACACGCCAAATTGGTCATCTGAGATAGCTCTAACGCTCAAAAATAAAGATAAGTTGGAGAAAGGGTCTCTCAGGCATAGAACAAAAAATCCACCTCGACAAAGGCCGAGATGGATTTATGAGAAACAGGCAGATAGACTTAAAGCACGGGTGACTTCACGACTTTGCCATTTATCTTCAAATTGTTAAAACGAACATCTTTGACACCACCTCTGATGTAAATTCCATCTTCGGGGTTGACAGAGCCCTTCTTCACGTTGTTGAACTCGCAGTTGTCTACCTGGATATTATACACATTGTCGGAGCCTTCCAATCCTACGTAATAGATACCCAAACTACTGCCTTCGCAGGTAATGTTTTCACAAAGAACGTTACGCACCGTGGGTGGGAAACTGCGATCGCATTTCTCACGGTTTTCGTATTGGAGATTGATACGCAGCACGGCTTCGCGACAAACGCCCACCTTGATGTTACGCACAAAAACATTCTCGATAATACCACCGCGGCAGTTGCTGGTCTTGATGCGGATAACACGGTCGAGATTGGGGCTATCCATCTCACAGTCTTCTACGTAGAGATTTTTATAACCACCGGAAATTTCACTACCGATAACCACTCCTCCATGGCCGTCGTACATCTTGCAGTTACGCACGATGATATTCTGGCTGGGAACGCCCCAGGTACGACCATCGCGGTTGCGGCCGCTCTTGATGGCAATGCAGTCATCGCCCGTATCGAAGATGCAGTTTTCGATAATCACACCATTGCAAGATTCAGGGTCACAACCGTCACCGTTAGGACCACGGTTGACGAAATGCACACCACGCACGATAAGATTGGTACAGAAAAGCGGATGTAACGTCCAGAAGGGAGAATTCTGCATCGTAACGCCTTCTACCAAAACTCGGTCGCAACGGTAGAGATTGACCAACTGGGGACGCATACCGTCCTGCACCGTCATCTGGCGTTTGTAAATAGGTTCACCGGCCTCGCCCCAAGCAAGCAGTTTGGCACGGCCGCCGCAGTTCTGACCTATCATACCCTCTTTCCAGCCATACTTCTTGGCACCGCACATGGGCCACCATGTCTCCATAGAGCCTTGTCCGTCTATAACACCTTTACCGGTGATGGCCAGGTTTGTCTCACCGAAGGCATAAATCAACGGATGCATATTGTAACAATCGATTCCTTCCCAGCGGGTAAGCACGGCAGGCATATAAAGCTCGGGGTTGGTATCGAATTTGAGTACGGCACCTTCTTCGAGATGGAAATTAACGTTGCTTTTGAGGGTGATGGGGCCAGTATAGAAAGTACCGGCAGGGACAACCACGGTACCGCCACCAGCCTGATTGCAAGTTACAATAGCCAGATTGATGGCATCGTGACAGGGAGCCTCGGGGGTGTCGGGTTTAGCTCCGAAATCGGTAATGTTGAAAGTGCGATCGGGGAAAGAGGTTTTCTCAATCGACTTTTCAAGCTTGGCAGCCTGTTTCCACGCGTCCTTGGAAGAGAGCTGCGCCGAAATCAAGGCCGGAGCCAGAAGAGCGCACAGGAGGAACAAGTTTTTTTTCATACTGTAATATTTATAGATTATAAAATATCAAGGTCTGTCACACTCATTGCAGTGAGAGTGACAGACCTCATCGTTGACTAGTCTTTATCGACCACAATGCGGTCGTACTGTTGCTCGGCTTTAATTTCGGTATACTTGGGAGCATCCATCATCTCGACCAAAGCGCGCAACACGGGTCCCTCACCCATCGGATCGTTCTTTTGGGTGGGACGGTTATAATAATAGGTAAGCGAAGGCATAATGCCGGTACCTACGCAGATGGCTTCGAGGTCGCCGTCGGGCGACATCTTGGAGAGAATACCTTTCAAGCCCTGCTCGGCCACATAGATAAAGTCTTTGTGTATCCAACCCTGCTTGACACCCCGCGCAATGGCGAAGGTAAACATAGCCGTACCGGTAACTTCATCGTAAGAGTCGGTCTTGTCGAGCAACTGGTGCCAGAGACCGTTCTCGCCCTGATAACGGCACACACCGCTCACTTGACGACGGAAGTTCTCCAAAAGAGCCTCACGCTGGGGGTGATTCTCGGGCAGGCGGCTCAGCAGGTCGGCCTGAGCCATAAGCATCCAGCCGTTGGCTCTCGACCAGTGCGCCACGCCATGCTCATCGGTATCGGTGTGATAGCAGTGGTAATAAATCTGCTTCTCGGGACACCAGAGATACTTGTGATACTGCAACACTTGATTGGCAGCATCGTCGAAGTATTTCATGTCGCCGGTAGCCTCACCCATGCGGCAGAGGAACGATACAGCCATAAAGAGGTCGTCAGCCCAAACGGTGTTTTCATGCGGCCAAAGGCGGGCAATGGTGCCGTCGATAAGTCGCGGCTCGGCATAGTTCAAGTGGTCGGCAGTTTCATCGATGTAAGTTTGAAAAGCCTTGTCGGGAGCGGGCAGATGGCGCTGCAAGTCGATGAGCGAAGCGCCCATGGGGCCGTTGTCGTCGAGACGCTTGCCCCGAAATATCATGTGCCAACTCACTTTGCGCACGGCCATCCAACCGCCGGATTTGAGGGCTGCATCGAATTTCTTTCTGAAAAATTCGAGATTGCCTTCATTGAAGACAAAGTTCATGTTTTTAAGCACATAATCCTTGTATTTCTCATCGCCGAGTTTGTCGGCAAGTTCGAGCATGGCAATATGCAGCACACCGTTGGTATAGTGCCAGTCGTTGTATTTGCAGGCAACTTTGATAGGAGCTGAGGGTTTTTGCTTCTTTACCGTCGCAAAGGTCTCGCCAGTCTCGGTATTTTTAAACTGGTAGGTAGTGCTCTCCACAATACGGTCGGCCATGGCAAGGGCTGCATCTTTGGCCGTGCGCTTCTTGGCAGGGGCTGCCAAGAGCGATGAAGCGGTCAAAATGGCGAAAGCCAATAAGGTCAGTTTCTTCATAAGGGTCGATAGTCTTTCGGTACGAAGAGATTACTTAGGCAAATTAAATGCTACACTCAACTCTTTCATCTGCTGGGGGCTCATGCCGTCGGGCTCAAAGCCCATGCACTTGGCGTTGATATAAATCTGCGCCGACTTGCTGAGTACATCGACCTGGTCAAAGGCTGTCATAATATCCTCACCCACAGCACATACGCCATGTTTCTCCCACATTACCACATCGTAATCGTCGAGCTCCTTGATGGTAGCCTCGGCCAATTCGACAGAGCTGGGCATTTTATAAGGGATAATACCCAATCCTCTGGGGCAGAAAGCTTTAGTCTCGGGAATCATACTCCACAGAAGGTTGGTAAGAACATCTTTTTCAAGGAATTTGGGTGAATGACTCATTGCCACCAATTCGATGGGGTGGGTATGCAACGAGGCCTTATAGTTAGAACCGCGACCGATAAGCAGATTGTGCATCGACAAGTGTGCCGGTAGCTCCGAAGTAGGTTTCACGGCATTGTCGGCAATGATTTCGTAGCTGGCACAGTCGTCGAGAATACGGATAACCGAGCCGTTCTCCATGGGCCAACGGGCCAGGTCACGCATACGTTTATTGGTTCCCTTGCAGAAGAAATAGCAGCCCTTGATGTGAGGAAGGGTTGTTCCGATGGGGGTCACGGGGCCGATTGCCGGCATATTGCGTATCTCATCATCTACAAACTCGGTAATATTGATGGTGATGTTTCCACCATTACGTTCGGCCCAGCCTTTTTGCCAGAGATAACCGGCAACTTCGGCCACCTTGTTTCCCTCGGGAGCCAATGCGGGGCGTCCATCCAAAATAGATTTCATACTCTATTCTTTATTATTTAGGTTACGTTATAAGTATTATTATTTAAGCAGTTCTGGAATGAAGGTCGAGACAATAAGCACAATGATACCCAGTACCAGCACAACGATGGTCTTGCGGGAGCAACCTTTCCACTCTTTGAGAATGATTCCCCACACGTTGGAGAATACGACATTGAGCGCCATCAATATGCAGAAAGCAAACGTGATAAGCGCGGGCGAATCGGTGAGGAAGCCCTTTCCGAGGCTCAGCCCGAAGAACTGGCTGTACCACAAGGCACCGGCCAGGGCACAGAACAACAGGTTGTTGAGGTAGAGCGACGTCTTTCCGTAATCGCCCCAGGTATGGTTCTTGCTGTTCTGATAGAAGCAGTAGACGGCATTGGTTACAAAACCACCAAGTGTCACAAGCAGCGTAGCGGGGAGGGTCTTGAAGATGTCGGGGGTATTCTCGAAGTGGAGCGAGCTGCCAAATTCGAGACCCACGTTGAAGCAGGCACTCATGAATCCGGCCAAGAGGGCAATGGTAATGCCTTTGGGGAAGTTGAAATCTTTCACAGCCGCCTTCTTCTCTTCGTCGGAGAGTTGTGCAGCCTTCATGTTTCCGGCCACACCGATGATGGAGATACCCACAAGCGTAACTATCACACCGATGATTACGGCCCATGTGAGCTTTTCAAGATGACCGGCCTCGGGATAGAAAATGTGCAGCATGATGGGGCCAAGCACGGTTCCCAGTCCGGCACAGGTTCCCAGCGAAATAGACTGGCCCAGGGCCACACCCAGATAGCGCATCGACAGGCCGAAAGTAAGGCCACCGACACCCCAAAGAGCTCCAAAGAGAATGGTCATCCAGATGTTAACCGAATTTTCGGCCGTGAAAAGGTCGAGCAACGAGGCACCTTCGGGCACGGCCAGCAGGGCTCCCAACAGGGGAAATACGAGCCAGGCAAAAACGCCCTGTACCATCCAGTACGACTCCCAGCTCCACTCTTTGATGCGGTTAATGGGCACATAGCAGCTCGACTGGCAGAATGCACCCACAGCAATAATCAATAATCCTATTACGATGTCCATGGTATATAATGTCTAAAAAGGTTTGTGACGGAGAATCTCCGTCATAAACCTTTTTATTATCAATGGATATTATCTTTTCGAGGTAACTTCACGCTCGTATCTTTCGACTTCGGGAATAAATTCTTCGCCCACAGGTACGTTGTTTTTGAGGCAGAACATATCCCAAACAGCGTTCCAAGGCATGGCTTTGGCCTCTTCGAGGAGGGCTAGACGTTGGAATCCCTTGTCTTCGGCCTCGTACTTACGCAGCGTAGCCAGCGGTTCAAGCAGGGCGCGAAGGATAGATTTCTGAGCGGCACGGGTACCGATTACATAAGCACCGATGCGGTTGATGGAGGCATCGAAATAGTCCAGCGCGATGTGTACGCGGTCCATGGCATCGCAACGAACGAGTTCCTGGAAGAGCTCGACGGTCGAGTCGTCCATGATGGTAACGTGGTCGGAGTCCCAACGGATAGGACGGCTCACGTGGAGTATCAGCTCGGGAACGAACAGGAGCATCGACGACACCTTGTCGGCAGCCACCTCGGTGGGGTGATAGTGTCCGGTATCGATGGTGAGAAGGGTCTGGTTCTTGGTAGCGTAACCTACGCAGAATTCGTTGGAACCCACGGTGTAGTATTCCAGTCCGATACCGAATACTTTCGATTCAAGACCGGTCTTCATGTGGTCGTATTTTACCGAGAAGATTTCATCGAGACTTTGCTCGAAAAGGCTGCGGTAGTACATACGGTTCACCGTGATGTCCTTGCTACCGTCGTGTACCCAAAGGTTCATGATACAGGGGTCTCCCTGGCGTTTACCCATCTCTTCGGCAATGGCACGGCAACGTTTGGTGTGTTCAATCCAGAAATCGCGGATGCCCTTGTCGGGATTGGAGAGCGAGAGATTACCCGATTTGGGGTGAGAGAACGACGAAGAGTTGAAGTCGAGTTTCACACCGAGGTCGGCAGCCCACTGCATCCAGCTTTCAAAGTGTGCAGGCTCGCACTGGTCGCGGTCTACAAATTTTCCACCGAAATCGCCGTAGATTTCATGAAGGTTGATGCGGTGCTTAGAAGGAATCAGAGACATGGCCTCTACCAGGTCGGCACGTACTTCGTCGATGTTGCGGGCTTTACCGGGATAGTTTCCGGTAGTCTGAATACCTCCGGAGAGGGCTTGTCCCGATTCAAAACCCACCACATCATCGGTTTGCCAGCAATGTAGCGATATCTGAACTTTTTGAAGTTTTTCCAAAACTTCGTCGGTATTTACACCAATAGCGGCATAGCGCTCCTTGGCTATCTCATAGGCTTGACGAATAAGATTTTCTTTCATGATTTTATATTTTACAGGTTATTTTTATTGGCAAGTTAAATATCTTCACGGTAAACCGACAGATAACGGTCGTAGGCGGCATCCCACGTTTCCTTGTCACAGGGAGTAAAGGCAGCCAGGTCGGTCGACGCGGCTATCATGGCCCGCATGGCGGTGATATCGTTTACATCACCGGCAGCCTTGGCCTGCAACATGATGTTACCGATGGCCGTACATTCGGAGGGTCCTGCCCACACAGGAACGCCTACCGCATTGCAGGTATTCTGGTTGAGCAGGTTGTTGCGCGACCCGCCACCGATAACATGGAGACACTCGATGGGGAAGGGTGCCATCTCTTGCAAATAACCGAACACCTGACGGTAACGCAACGGCAGACTTTCGAAAATACATCGGGTTATTTCGCCATAGGTCTGAGGCTCTTCCTGGCCTGTCAGGCGGCAATAGGTGCGAATGGCTTCGATCATCGAGGCCGGATTGGCAAAGCAGGGAGAGTCGGGATTGATAATGCTACGGAAGGCCGGAGCGGCTTCGGCAGCGGCTATCAGCTCGGGATAGGAATAGTCATTACCGGCGGCAGCCCATTCGCGACGGCACTGTTCGAGCAGCCACATGCCGCAAATGTTTTTAAGGAACCGGGTGGTACCTTCGATTCCGCCTTCGTTGGTAAAGTTTTTCTCAAAACTGTCCTTGTTGATGATGGCCTCTTTTACCTCAATACCCATCAGCGACCACGTTCCCGAACTGAGGTAGGCAAACCGTTCGTTGCGAGCCGGCACAGCGGCTACGGCCGATGCGGTATCGTGCCCGGCCACAGCAATGACGGGCACGGCTCCCAGACCGGTGAGACGTTGCACCTCGGGGGTTAACACCCCTACTCTCTCTCCGGGGTATACAAATCGAGCAAACTGACTTTTCTTTACACCCACAACATCGAGCAACTCCTGCTCAAATTCCTTGGTGCGGGGGTTGAGAATCTGCGAAGTGGAGACTATCGTATATTCGGTAACCATCTCGCCGGTGAGCATGTAGCTCAGGGCGTCGGGTACAAAGAGTATCTTGTCGGCAGCTTCGAGGGCCGAGCAATGGTTGCGGTGCAGGGTCGAGAGCTGGAAAAGAGAGTTGAAGTTCATAAACTGAATGCCTGTCAACTCATAAACTCTCTCGCGGGGTATGTGGGTGAAATATTCTTCGGGAGCGCCCACCGTATGGGGGTCGCGATAGCAATAGGGATTGCGCAGGAAAGCTCCGTCTTTTCCCACCATAACAAAATCGACGCCCCAGGTATCAATACCTATCGACTCAATGGCAATAGACTCCTGTGCTATTTTTTTCAGACCTTGTATGATTTCGAGATAGAGGGCATAGATATCCCAATAAAAATGTCCTCCGGTTTCAATTATGGGATTGGCAAAACGGGTAACTTCTTTCATTTCCATCTTTCCGTCGGAAAGAGTTTCCAAAATCGTACGGCCGCTGGTAGCCCCTAAATCCACAGCAAAAAAGTGGTGTGTTTCCATGTATATTCCGCTCTAATTATTTTCAATTCTCCGGTCTTTTCCAGACCACGAATTTTTATCGTTACAAAAATAAGTTTTTCATCGTGTGCCATATATAGACATTTTGGCACAAAAACTATTTCGATTGACAAAGTTATAAAAATCATGGAACTAAAAAAATAATGGGCTGCTTTTTATGCAGCCCATTATTTTTTCAAAAGAGGGTTTATCAGAATTCTTTTTTCCAATCGACAGGAATCAGACGCACCGGACCGAGCAGTCCGCTGGGAATAGTTTCCCAATGTCCATATTTTCCTTTTTTATAACCCAGATTATTGATATTGGCATCTTTAAAGCGCCGCCATTCGATACCGCGACGGTCGTAGTCGGCAATACTGTTGGCCGGCAGATTGGTAACCTCTATCTCGATACGGTTTTCTCCGCTACGCAGGTACTTGCCTACATAGGCGGTGAAAGGTACCGACCACAGCGTATCGACCGGCGTGCCGTTTATCACCACGCGGGCGCTCTCGCGCACATCGCCCAGGTCGAGCATCCACTCGTCGCAGGAGAGCGGCGGAAGGTCGAAGGTGAGGGTGTAGGTGGCAGAGCCTCTGTTTACCGAAGCCTCGGCCACGGGCAGGTGTGTCCACGAGCCGAGCGTATCGATGGCAAACGTTCCGGGAATGGCCGGTACACTCTCGGTAAAGGTCAGCGACCAGTTGTGATCGAGCGAGAGACTGAGCGGCTGCTCGTCGTAATAGTTCCAAGCATCACCGGGGGTATCATTGTCGTAGACACAGACAATGGCCGACTCACCCGAACGCAGTTGCAGATAGTATTGCAACCGACCGTCGACACGACGCACACGTGCCATGCCCGAACGGCCCGACACCGGGTCGTAAAGGGCGACCGACTTTCCATCGACAGCAGGAGTTACCCACCCTTCGATATCACGGTCCTGCAACGAAGCGATGAAATAGTGATGCCCCTTGTCGTTGACGCGACGTATGTAATGTGCCCCGTACTGGGTCTTTATATTCTCGCTCTTCACACCGGTCTCGGCCAGCACCTGAGCATAGTGACAGCCGGTGATGATGCGGCCTTTCCCGAAGGGGGTTACCTGCTCATCGGCAAAGCCATGTGCGTCGGGAAGCGTACGCAGCTGAGCCTGCAAGGCTTTGCGCCGCTTTTCGAGCGAAGCATATCCGGGCACATCCTGGGGATAGTTGTCGACAAAGACCAGTGTGGCTCCCTGGCGGGCAAGTGCCAGCAGGTGACGGAGCACATCGTCGGGTATCATCTTCACAGCCGGCAGGATAATGGCTTTGTAGGCGGCTCCGCCCGCGGTTTGAAGAAGCCCGCGACACTTCGTCGAACGAATGAAATTATCGGAGATGTAATCGACATCATATCCCGAATTGGTAATCTGCGTAACGACATCGATAAAATGGGGTGCCCGCTTGGCCATGCCGTGTATGTCGAACGACAGACCCAGCTTCGAGCCCTGCTGCTCATACCACATATCGTATACGGGAAGATACACCAGAAAGTCGTTGTCGGGACGCCCCATCTGCAAGAACGACTGGCAGCGGGTAATGTAGGTAAACAGTCCCGGAGCATCGCGCCAGATGGTGTTGGTGGGCGACATATTGATGGTGGCATAGAAGAGCCAACCGGGCCACTCGGCATCGCGCGGCGAATAGGGCAGGCCGTGGAAGAACATGTGGTTGACACCGGCGGCAAACATGAGATCGATATCGGGTTTGCACTGCGAGAGCGAGGTACGGAAATGCTCTGTCAGCCAGGTCAGCGTCTCGGACGAGACATAGGTCTTGCCCGAGATATGGGCTCCCGAGGAGGCATATTTGAGCATGGAGAAATCGGAATCGTTTTCCTTGGTCACCGAGTCGCGGCGCAGCCCTTTAATCTTAAAGTCGGTAATACCGAAGCCCTCACACTCGGGAATATCGACCGTAGCATAGAGGTCGATGAGATTACCGGGCGAGCCATGGGCCTGGTTGCGGGTGATGCTACCCTGCTTGTGGGCCCAGGCGGTCCACTGCTGGGTAAAATTCTCTTCGAGAAGCTCGGCGATTGTTTCGCGATAATCGGTTATGAGACGAGCCCGGGTATCGTTGTTCTCTCCGGTAAATTCGAGCAGATGGTTTTCGAGTTTATAGCCACGACGACGGGCAAACTGCTCAAAGAAGTCGGGCGTCCAGTCGGCACCGTATACCTCGTAAGAGTCATTGAAGAAGGTCTCGGGAGCAGGTGCCTTGGCGGCCTTGAAGGCCCGGTCGAAACGAGAGAGGTAATGCGAGACGGCTTTACGCGAAAAGTGGTCCATTACATAGCCCACACCGCCGGGAGCCGCCCGTTTCACCTTCTGGAAAGTTTTACCCACGAATGCGGCAACGAGGGTCCACTCCTCTCCTTTCGGAGCTGTCCAGCCGAGCATACCCGACTCCTTGTCGACACGCGCCGTGAGGTTCACCACCTTTCCACTCGGCGAGAAAGCCATGAGGCGGGAAAGGTAGGCTACCGGTTTCTGCTTTTTGTCGGCGACAACTACCGGCTCCTGCAAGCGGGTACCTCCCAGCACGGTATAACGCTGGAATATGACTTTGGTCGCGGCATCTTCGACCGTTACCTCGGGGCCACCGAAAGGCCAGCCCGTGCCGGTATTCATGTCGATGTTCAGCCCGAGACGTTTCCCCTCTTCGCACACAAAAGAGTACATGCGCATCCAGCGGGGTGACAGAAAGTCGATATCGTTGGCCTCGTTGTTTTTCACACCGTAGATGGGGGTTATTTCAAGGGTTCCGAGACCCGTGCGGGCATAGTCGGCCATATTCTCGGCCAGATTGACCGAGTCGACGGCACTGCCCAGCCACCACCATCGGGCACCGGGCTTGGCCACAGTCGAGACTTCGGGCCAGGCGGGAGCCTGGGCCGCCGCCCAGGCAGCCAGACTGAGAAATACGCCACCGCAAATGGTGCGGAGCATTGGCGCAGAGAAGAGATGTATCTTTTTCATCGCATCAAAATCATTTAGCAGTTGTTCTGAAATCGAAGCCCAGACCCATGAAGATACCTTCGTCGCCCGACTTAATGCGTATCGTACCGGGCTGACTCTTGGGACCGTGCTGCGATATGGGTTTAAAACTCCGTATGGCAGGTATTTCGAGCAAGAACGAAATATCGCCCGCCGGGAAGGCCGGCATGGTGAGCGCCGTACCCTGGCGTTCGTGAGGCTCTTCGGGAGTGAGCATACGCAGGTAGACACCATCGCTGGTGGCAAATACCGTAAAGTCGCTCTCCTTGTTCTGCACGGTCGCCCAATAGAGGTTGGAATGATATCCCTTAAACTCGGGATAAATGAGATTCTCGTAACTTTCGCCCGTGATGGTGTTGTTATAGGCTTTCTCCCACAGGCCGACGTTGGCACCGCGCAGGCGGTTTTTCCACACCCGGTAAGGGCCACCGCCCAACCAGCGCATGCCGGTAACGGCACTCTCGGGGTAAGAGAAGGTGATACCCAGATTGGTAATATTCTCATACGAAGCGGCATCGTCGAGGCCACCGCCCAGACGCGAACGGTTGAGCATCACCATCTGCATGTCGAGAAGTCCGTCGGGAGCCATACGCCACACAATCGAGTCGATATTTCCATTGTACTTTACGGCAAAGACGGCCGTATCGCCATCGATACGAGTCTGTGTGCTTTTTACCGAAGCCACCATACCCACCGGTGCCGGTCCGTTAGACAGGGAAATATGATGTCCGTTACTCAACACCTGCATAATATATCCGGTGGTGGTATCGAACGTCACTTCGACACCTGCGGCAGCGAGTTTCACAGCGTTGCCATTCTTCTCACACACGGCTTTGCCGGAAGTGGAAGCCTCGGTGCGATGACGTTTCCAATAGTCGCGGGCATAGCCCACATTCCAGGTACGGGTTACCATCTCCCGACCATCGGGGTGATATGCCACCATTTCGAGCACATCGGCGTCGAAAAAGTTCTTGGGAAGAGCCATCGTGGCAATGCCCCGCTCTCCGGGACACAACGGCGGCAACTTCACCTCGCCTTCGGCCATAACTGTACGGCTGCCTTTGCCTCCGGAAACCGGCGAATCTATCTTGTAAAGTTTATAAGTCATACGACAGGAGTCGAGCGAGGTATAGAGATAATCGTTGGTAACAAAGAACCGTCCGTCGAACGAGGGGGTAACGAAAAAGCGTTCGACCTGTATCGGGGCCCATATATCACGCACCGTGTAGTAGCTGCCCTCTTTCTCGCGATAGGGGCCAAGTATGCCATCGGGGGCATTGAAGCCGTCGGAGTCGAGAACACCGCCCTTGTCGACACGTTTCACGGCATTGTCGCAGAAGTCCCACATGAATCCGCCCACGAAAAGCGGGTGCGACTTGTAGTTGTTCCAGAAATCTTCCAGGCCTGCGCCGTGTCCCTGGTCATACTGCCCGTGCATGAACTCGGTAGGCATGAAAAGTTTATAGCCATAAGTAAAGCGGGCCACGCCGGTGAGATAGGCAGGATAATGGTGCGTATCGAGCTCATCAAAGTCGGCCCAAGGGTGAATGACATGGCGTTTCTGCGGGTCGTAAACGGCAAAGAGCTTGTCGAGATTCTTATTCCAGCCACCTTCATTGCCGTTGCTCCAAATAATAATACAAGGGTGGTTAACGTCGCGTGTAACCATCTCGGGAAGCAGACGCGAACCCACCTGGGTATCGTAGGAGTTCTGCCAGCCGGCCAACTCATCGACGAAGAAAACACCCAACGAATCGCACACGTCGAGGAAATGCTCGTCGGGCGGATAGTGGCAGCGTATGGCATTCATGTTCATCTCCTTGATGAGACGAACGTCGTCGATGCTAATCTGCTTGTTGGTCGTGCGACCGCCATCGGGCCAGAACGAGTGACGGTTGATACCTTTGAGCACCACCTTCACCCCGTTGACATAGAGTCCATCTTTGGGGCGGAAGTCGACCGTGCGGAAACCGATGCGCTGTTCATAGCGATGCAACACGGTACCGTCGCCGCTACGCAGATTGACAGTGAGTGTATAGAGATTGGGATTCTCAGGGTTCCACGGGCGGACACCGTTCCAACGACCCGACAAGGTAACAAGGCTGTCGCCGGCCGAAGCCGAGGCCTGCAACTTGCCATAGAGCACCTCGCCCGTTGCTACCGACGCAAGGGTGGCATCGAGCTGATATGTACCGTCGATACCCGAGAGAAATACCTGGGCATCGATAGAACCGTCGGCACGCGCATCGACTGCCAAACGGTCGATGTGACGTACGGGTTTGATTTCGAGATAGACAGGACGGTATATGCCGCCGAAGAGCCACCAGTCGGCCTTGCGCTCGGCATTATTGACCGACTTGTTCTCGGAGTGTTTCCACACCGTCACTTCAAGGACATTTTTTTTACCGAAGGAGACATAATCGGTTATGTCGTAGGAGAAACGATAAAATCCGCCCTGATGTTTGGGGCCGACTATCTGGCCGTTGACCGAGACTTCGGTATCGGTCATCACTCCGTCAAAAACAATAGAGACCTGCTGGCCGCGACAACTGGCGGGAAGTGAGAAGGTGTGCCGATAGATACCTTGCTCTCGACTGGGATTTTTCAGCCGTTTCACCAAGCCACTATTACGGTCTTTGTCCTTGTACCAACGGCCGTAGGTATATTCGCCATATCCCTGCAACTCCCATTGCGAGGGGACTTCGATTTTTTTCCACTTACCGCTGTTACGGCCTTCGGTACAATAGAAATCCCACGTCTCGGTGTGGCCGAAACCGGTACCGGAGAGGTAGACTTTACGGGTTTCCTGTGCGCCTGAGAGGCTGGGCAGCAACGTGCCCATGGCGGCAAAAAATGCGATAAACAGTTTTCTTTTCATGATATATTTCGATAATCTTACACGGTAGCATTTCTTAATCAAAGAAAAAGAAATGCTCCAAAGATAATTTTTTCTCTCAAATGTTCCAAAATTCCACCTGGGTGAAACAGAGCATTTCAGACCTTATATTACGCCGAAAAACTACCGACTTGATGAGTGCAGACGGTCATTTCAGGAATTTTTTCAACTTACAGCCTTTGAGTTGCTCGATTTGCTGAGCCACCACTCCGGCATTGATGCGAGCACCTTTTTCCGACGTGTGTGTCCAGTCGGCATCGGTAAAGCAGGCCTTGACAGCCTCCTGCCCCATCTTGTCGTAGATATCCGAAATCAGCGCATTGAGATCGATGCAGGGAACATTTTCCTCCTGAGCCACTTGGCGGGCCCATACGGCATGAGAGGTGTCGCGTATGACTTTACCGTCGTCCCAGCGATTACGAGGAATAAGGGTGCAAAGAATGGGGTGTGCGCCTTTGGCTTTGGCCTCACGGACATACTTGCGCAAATAGGCTCCATAGGTAACAACGGTCTCCTTCACACCGGTCGACTCTACAACTCCGGTCGTATCGTTGTCGCCCGTACCTTTGAGAGAGGCACGCGGACGGCTTCCGGTAAAGATATCTCCACCATCGTTGTGACCAAACTGTATGAGTACATAATCGCCTTTTCCCAACGAATCAAGTACGGCGTCCCAACGGCCTTCGGTAATAAACGTGCGGCTGCTGCGGCCTCCAATGGCACGGTTGCGCACCTCGGCCTTGTTCGGGTCAAAATACTCTCCAATAAAGCTGCCCCAGCCCCACTGGCCCCGGTCACCGCGACCTTGACCGTTTTTCACGGTGGAATCGCCTATGACATAAACCAACGTCTTTTTATTTTTTTTCTCTTTGCGGGCATAGACTTCGGTTGCACCCAAAGATTGCAACAAGACAACAAGCCCCAAGAGATATACTATTCTTTTCATAATTCATGATATAATTACAGAAAGAGGATACCTGCATGGCAGGTATCCTCTTATCATATGGACATTTTAATATTTCATTATACGGGCGGCATGCATCGTATTGCCGGTTGTGACAATACAACTATATGCACCGGCCGGCAACTGGTCGAGGCCTCTTACCTCTGCCAAGCCACCCGAAACAGCTACATCACGGCTATAAACAAGGAGACCTGAGAGATTGTAAATTTCGACTTTTACCGTCATGACATTTTCGGGAACGACAACCGAAAATGCCTCTTTAAACGGATTGGGACATACGGTCAATCCATCAACACTCTCATCTTGTTCCACCTCTTCGATAGCCGTCACGCCATGCTCATATTTTGCTTTGACTTCAACCTCGGTGAGAGCGTCGTTGTAAAGCGTAAACTCATCGATAGAACCAATAAACGGAGCGTCGAAATTGATATTCACGTTACCGATGACCAAAGCTTCATTACCGGAGATGGCACCGGTTTTGTCTTCGCCCGAAGCAAAGAGTTCACCATCTATATACAAGCGGAGCTGTGCATTCTCCACATCACGAACGGCTACTACATGATGCCAGTTACCATCGAAATAGGAGGTCGCAGCACCTTCGGCCAACGACTTTGTCACATTATCATCTACGCCGAAATAGAGTCGTCCGTTCTTGTATTCAAGGCCGAACCACGTACCGGTATTACCGTTGCCATCCAAAGCGTGACTACCCTTATGGAGCAGATAACGGCTTTGCGAACTGCTACCTGATGTCGACTTGAACCAAAACTCATACGAGAACGGTGCACTTTCAAATTCTATTGCTTCATAGGAAGGGACAATCATACCATCGGTTGTGCTGGCAGCCGAGAAAGCGATGCCACCGCCGATTTTGCCTTCACCCCAAACAGGGACATACGAACCGTACGGGGTTGCATCGTTGGCCAAAATCTCTTCGTCAGAAGGAGCATTCACAGCCGTAGAACCGGAGGTTTCATCGAAAGCAAAGTAGGCCACCTTGGTGCGGACAGGCTCACGACCCGAGGTGAAACTCCATACCGTACCCTCAGTGCGTCCCAAATTATTGCTGGCATCGATACGCCAGTAATAGGTGGTATTCTGTTCCAAATCCATCGTGTACGACTTGGCTTTAACAGTCGTTACAGAATCCAGATTGTCGGGTGACGTACCTATATAAATGTGATAAGATGGACGGCCCGAGGTTGCATTGGAGAATCTCAAAGTCGTGGTCATATACTCTTCGATGGTAGATCCGTCGGCAGGATAAGGATCGGTCGACATATCGGGTGCACCGGGCGCACTCGGGGTAGTAAATTCGATATCGGCCGGCACCGATTCCATATCAGAAGTGAAAGTGATAAAACGAGCCGTGTAGGTCGATTTTGAAGAAAGGCCATCAATTTGGTAAGAAACTTCCGCTACATTATCGATGGTGTCAATAGGCGTAAACACCGATTCGCCCTCTTTCATCAGTTCCACACGTATTTTTGCACCCTCGGCTTTTTCATAGCAGGCAAAACCTATGGTTACTTGCATTGTATCGAGCGTACGCAATGCCAAGTCGACAGGATACTTCAAGAACGTGCGGTCGGCCACAGGTATGTTGTTGATGTAATTCTCGATATTGAGATACCCGTTTGCAGCATAAGCCACGGCATCGGAAGCATCATTGGGATTGAGTCCGTTGGCTGTTTCCCAAGCGTCGGGCATACCATCATTATCGCTGTCGAGAGGTTTCGGAGCCGTATAGAAATGGCCCACGTTGTTTTTCAAAGCCAAAGCTCCTTCACTACCTATCGTGGCACCTTTTGTACCAAAAGAAGATAACTCATCGATAACATAAGCATCGACTTCATCACGATCGGGTAAAGAGGCTCCCACACTGTCGATGACCCATTGGAGAGCTTCATCGGCTGTCTGGAACATCGAAGCCACAGCGGGATGCTCTCTTCCATCGGTGGGATACTCGGCACTCTGCTGGAATTCCTCATAAGTGGCATATACATTACCTCCGAAATCGTCGTCGGTCATATCACGGCCGTTAACAACACCGTCTCTACTTCCATCAGTTTTATTGGCACGGTGATAAACAGCCGTAAGGTCATTACCACGTCCTACACCGGTACCGTTGCTGGTCGGGCCCTGAATGAAATAGTTGGCCTGTATATCGGCCCAAATACGACCTTCGGAATCGCCGCCAAGGTTATAACCACCGCCACTACCCCAGTTATAGACAACATTGTTGATATACTGGTTAAGGCCTTTCACCTTGTGGTTACGAGTCGCATTATCGGCATATAAATTACGATAAAGCGTCACACCGCCCACCTCATTGGTAGGTTGGCACAGGCCACCGGCCGAGTGAGGTTGGAGGCCCTGGCTCATTATTGTTTTCTGTATGGTGATGTTTCCTACACCCCCGCCTTTGCCATCGGAATTGATGGAGAAGGTCTCGTCTTTTCCCCAAGAAACCGAACAGTGATCGAAAATCATGTTCGAACCATTGGCGATACCAGCGGCATCTTTTCCACCGTCTCCACTTGTACCCATACGGATGCGCAGATGTCGAACAATGATATCATTCGCTCCGGAAAATGAGACTCCGTTTCCGTAGATAACCACTCCATTACCGGGTGCAGTCTGGCCGGCAATGGTAAGATTCTTGGAAAAAACTAGGCGCTCGTTGATTCTTATGATACCCGACACATCAAAAACAATAACACGGTCGGGTTGACTGATGGCATCTCTGAACGAACCTGTACCTGAATCATTGAGATTGGTCACATGATACACGGTAGGATTACTTCCTGCACGTGCTCCACGGGCAAAACGTCCATAGCCTTCGGCTCCGGGGAATGCAATAAGCCCATCGGCCGAAACTCCGCCTAAAAACGCAAATGCCAAAGAGAAAGTAAGTAAAATTCTTTTCATGCGTATAATTATTATTAAAGTTTATAACCCATTCAACCAAGCATCTAAGTGAAAAGACCTTACTTACAAGAAGGAACAATACTTTCATACCATCTCCTAAAAAGCAAAGAGAATAGAAAGATTCTGACCTGTTTTCATGGTATTCTCAGAAAAACGCAACAATAGATGTTACAAATAAACAAAATAAAGGAGCCATAACGACTGTGGAGATTGATAGATAAACTAGCATAAATGATTTTATCGTTCCCATTATCAGACAAAAACATTCATCATAACCGAAATACAAATCTCAAATGAAAACCACAGACGCCTGGAATTAAAAGTTAATTCAGGTCTCATTTTGTCATAGTGATATTATCACGTCTCAAAAAAAGGAGAGGGAGAAACGCAATAGCGTTTCTCCCTCCATCATATCTGTCTATCGGAAATTATTCAACGATAAGTTTTTGGGTATAAGCCTTGTCTGCCGTCATGACGCGTACATAGTAGATACCGGCTTGGAGATCCGATACATCGAGTGTAAGGGTCGACTCACTGGTAGCAACCGACTTAACCATTTGAGCAGCCGAATTGTAAACAGCTACCTGAGCCATTTCACCAGCAGCCACAGCCACAGTTACGTTACCGTCAACAGCAGGGTTGGGATATACTTGGAGGTTGCTGTTGTCGGCATCAACGCTTTCGATAGCGTCGGGTTCAGCACTACCCGTACCGGCGGTCAATACTTCGGCAACCAACATATATTGGGGAGCTGCGAGTTGTGTTTTAACCACTTCACCGGTCTCAAAGTTCATTTCATACTGATATTCACCGGGGATTTGTACTGATCTCAGGCTGAAAGTAGCGTCGCCGAAACCATCGGTCGAGAGTTCAAAGTAATTGGTGAGGTCAACACCATCAACGAAGCTGACAAGCGAATCGGCTTTGAGGAGAACCATCGTATCACCGGCAGCCAACGACCATTCATCACGCGGAGAGAGCTTGATGTTGATTTTGGCATCCGTTCCGTCTTCGGTATCGGAATAAAGACGTACCTGGTTTTGAACAAATACCTCATCGTGTTTGTCTTTGTTGATGATTTCGAACTCTATTGTAGCTCCATTGTAAAGAAGGAGATTAGCAGCAGAACCGGCTTTTCTCTCTTGTACAGCAGCAGTAGGAGTTTTTTCGGCATAACCCACCAAAGCGTAAGTACCATCAATAGTCAGTGTACCAATAGCATCGCTACCGGGTTGCATTGTACCATAGAGGGCAGTGTGACCACCAATTGTTCCATAACCACCGATCGTACCGGTAGGACGGCAGGTTACTGTATTGTTAGTCGAAAGCTTGTGTTGACCTGTGGCAGTAGCCGTGTCGAGCGAGTTGTTGAAGAGTATACGACCATCCCAAACCTCAACACCTTGGAAGAATTGGTTTTCGTTGGAAGTAATGTAATAGGTTCCCGTTCCCTGTTTGAAAAGAGCTACACCACATTCTCTCCAAGGATAGTAAGGAGCTTCGCTACCTTTGGGCATGGCGGTGAAAGTACCGTCGAGATGAGCATCGGCATTGTCACTACCGCAAATAATAGCCAACTGAGGATTGGAATCTTTATAATATCCCATTATAACACCCTCTTTTTCTACATTGAGACTCTTCACTCTCAGCAAAGTCACATTTGAACCAGCATCGTTTCCAGCAGAACCCACAGCTATGGCACCACCATTGTGCACTGTCAGGTCTATATCGCACCAGTCATAAACCAAGCTATCCAAGAGCACAGGATTGTTTCTCGAGACATTATAAAGCAACGAATCGCCGCTCGGACGGTCATAATATTGAGAGGTAGCTCCTTTACCTTTGGCCGAGTGTGTAGCCAAAATGACTCCGTGGAAACCGGCACCATTATCGGCAAAATCAGGATCCTGATAAACATGTACATCGCCGGTAAAGTTGCCAAAATAGGTGGGCTCGGTCTCACCTTTGCTACCACCGCCGAGGAAAGCGCGCTCGCCTCTTGAGTAGAAGTTGAGTGTACCAGCACCCGTAACTTTCTTAACTGAATCGGCCGTAAACATCGAATAGCGCGACAGATAAACATTCATCGTCGAGCCTTCGGGAATTACAAGGTCGGCGGTAAGTTTTTTATACGTACCACTATTGCTGGTTCCCAAGTCGATGCTACCTTCACCTTCGGCAGTCACTGTAGGACCAAAAATTCTTGATGCAGCCGATGCATCGGAATAACGAGCC
This sequence comes from uncultured Bacteroides sp., assembly GCA_905210875.1. Lineage (GTDB taxonomy): Bacteria > Bacteroidota > Bacteroidia > Bacteroidales > UBA11471 > Caccoplasma. The sequence continues at coordinate 54,001 of CAJLYN010000001.1, forward strand.
ACACGACCACCTTTTACAAGCGTTCCACCAGGGAGGTTGTTGATAATATCGGTATAAAGAATACCGTTATTAACCTTTACCAAGGTAGCACCTTCGGTACCTTCGAATGTCACCGTCTCATCGGCAGGCGACAGATTGATGGTCAAAGCCTCACTATTCTCTGCACGGATACCTCCAATGGCACCGAGCTGGCTCACCGTAATTACAGGAGAGGTGGTAGCCCATTCTCCCAGATAATCTTCGCCCAAGCCACCGAGAGCTTCGTCATTGAACAATGCGACACTTCCGTCGGCAAAGCCTTTGGCTTGATCATCTATACTTCCTGTCTCATCTACCCATGTTGCGAACGTCGAACTCCATGGGAAAACAGCGGCCGTATCAATATCGGTGTTGTTGTAAGCACCCCATTTCAATACGGTTTGAGCAGACATACCTGCCGAAGCAAGAACAGCTGCTACTAAAAATGTAATTTTCTTCATGATACTTTTGGTATTAGTAGTTAAGTTATCTCTAAAAATAAAGGGAAAAAAAACTCCACACTTTTCTATCAAGCAAAGAAAAGGGTTATTTCCTTAGCAAGAAATAACCCTTTTGATATTAAAACTAACAATTTTGACAGTCACTACTCAATATTGCCAATTTTAAAAATATTTTACCGTTTTTTCGACGAACGGGCCTCATGCTCAGCCCAATATTTTTCGAGTTGAATGCACCCCATGATATAGGGGCCGGTAGCCTTGGCGTCGTTGTCACGTATGCGTTCGTTGATATAGTAGTTGAACGAGCCATCGCGATACTTGCTGCCACCCAGACCACCCACGGCACAGCAACGGGTGAGGGTCCACGTCTTGTCGTCGTTCTTTTTCAGAAGCTTCTTGCGAAGACCGTCGTAGGCCTTCTCTGCCACAGCTATATAGGAAGAGTCGATGTAACCTTTGTTGACTGCCTTGGCGTAGGCATACATGAACTGTGTTGTAACCGAAGCCTCGGGGAAGTTCCCTTCACGGTCGATCTGGTCGAGGACCTGATACCACAATCCGTCTTCGTCCTGATATTCGGGCAGCGTAATGGCAAGGCCTTTAACCATCGTAATAAGGTCGGCACGGCGGGGATGGTCTTCGGGTATGTAATCGAGCACATCGACCAGGGCCATGAACCACCAGCCCATGCTGCGGCCCCAGAAGTTGGGCGAATGTCCGGTCGTGGGGTCGGACCACCGCTGATTGCGGCTCTCGTCATAGGCATGGAAATAGAGTCCTGTGCGGTTGTCGAAGGTGCGGCGGGCACATATCAGGAACTGCTTCACGGCATCGTCGATAAGGTCGGGGCGGTCAAACGTCGCACCGTAACGGGCCAGGAAAGGCGATGCCATATAGAGGCCGTCGAGCCATACCTGGAAAGGATAGACGAGTTTGTGCCAGAATGCCCCTTCATGGGTGCGGGGCTGGCGGGCCAACTGGCGCACCAGTACATCCATGGCCTTCTTGTACTTGGGATCGCCGGTTTCGGCATAGATATCGAAAAGTACCTTGCCCGAGTTGATAAAGTCGAGGTTGTAGTCGGCCATCTCGTAGAGATAGATTTCGCCCTTGTCGTTGATAAGAGTATCGGCCCACTCGGCCACATAGTCGTAATACTTGCGGTCGCCAGTATAGTGCCACATATCGAGCATGGCGCAGCAACCTACACCCTGTGAATAGCCGAAATAGAGGCGCTTTCCGTGGTCGAGCTGCCAGGCTTCGGGGAAACGTTTCATCTCGGATTCGGCAAATTCGACCGACATTTTCTGAGCCGACAGCGTGAGCGTGCAGGCACAACAGGCCGCTACGGCCAAAGAGGTTTTCCAGTTCATCGTTGTTTTTCTGTTTTAGATATATTACAATTTCCAGTTATCGGTGCGGAAAGGGGTAGCAGGCAGCCCCTCGCGGTTGTAAAGGTTGACGCGGAAGAACTTGTCCCAACCGTAACGGACGGCCACCGGCGAAGCGACCTGCGGAGAGGAGACCTCGACCTTGTCGCCCTTGATGACAGCCTGTGCAGGATAGAATACACCATCGCTCCCGGCCACGACAAAGCCCCGGAGCGGCGCCCCTTTGGAGTCGAGGCCCGAGCCTGTGTAGTCGAACGAGAGTTCGGCTACCGAACCGTTCACCCGCATGCTTTTATAGACAGGACCCATGAAGGGCACGTCGATGCCGTAGTCGTGCGACAAGGCCCAGCGGGCAAGACGTTCGCCGGGAACAACCTTGTTGCGGGGGTGTATGTTGGTCGAGTCGCCGGCGTCGGTAATAACGGCCATACCGGTGTTTGGTACCGTCTGCCACACCCGCAGCTGACCTTCACGCAGGGTGGGCGACTGCTTGCGATACGGGGCTATCTGCACAAAGTAGAAGGGGAAATCGCCCTGCCCCCACTCGGCCCGCCAACTGTGAATGAGGTTGGCAAAGACCATTTCGTAATGGGCAGCCCGACTGTCGTTGCTCTCGCCCTGATACCAGATGACACCTTTGATGGTATAGGGAAGTATGGGATTGATCATGCCGTTCCATAGGGTCGACATACGCAGGTTGTCGTTGAGCTTCTTCACCCGGGCAGGGGCTTTCAGCACCGTATCGGGATTGGCCTTCAAAGCGGCTTTGTAGAGGGCCGTTTCGCGGGCATAGCGTTCTTTCTCGGCGGGAAGGTTTGCAATAATCTGCTTCTGTTCGGCACGCAGACTGTCGTAATAGTCGCCCTGCATGGCCTCTTTCTTGGTCCACGACTCGGCGTGGGTACCGCCCCAGGTCGACTGTATGAGACCGACGGGTTGATGTATGGCATTATGGATTTTACGTCCAAAGACAAAACCTACGGCCGAGAAGCGGGCCGCCGATGCCGGGGTACATACCTCCCACTCGCCCACACAGTCGTCGACGGGGACATCGGGAGCCAGCTGGTGCTCCACTCTGAAAAAGCGAATCTCGGGATAGTCGGCATTCTGCAACTCCTCCTTCACGGTCGACATGGCATTCTTCCAGCGACTGGTCGTGTCGCGGTCTACGGGAAATTCCATGTTGGACTGTCCCGAACAGAGCCACACCTCACCGATAAGCACATTTTTGATTTCAATCGTGTTGCGCCCCTTGACCGTGAGTGAAACGGCACGCGACGAGGCTTCGGGGGTCGATATCTCGACCTGCCAGGTGCTGTCGGCCGCAGCGACACTCTTGGCTTTCTTACGGCTCCACGAGACCGAGACGGTAATCTTCTCGCCGGGAGAGGCTTTGCCCCAAATGTGTACCCGGCTGTTTTGCTGCAACACCATGTTGTCGGAGAGTATGGCCGGCAGTTTCACGTCGGCACGGCTCCCGACAGATACAAATAACAGGAGAAAAAGAATCAATGCGGTTGTCTGCGTTTTCATCGGTACTTCTTTTTTATCAGGGCAAAAAAACAAAACCTACCTCGCCCCGATTATTGATACAGGGCAAAGGTAGGTATTTTCAGATAATTCTCCAAATAGCGCCGGCCCGCGCGTGGAGCCGGAAGGGAGAGCGACCGACAAACAGGATACCGCCGCTACTCGATTTCGAGGGTAACAATGGAGTGGGCTGGCATATCGACCTCAATGGCTCCGTTCCGATATTTCGCATCCTTGAAGGGACGGAGTTTTATCTTGTCGGGGTTCTCAAAGGTGTTGAGGTCGGTCAGTTTGCGGGAATGCAGAATGGTTCCCGACACCTTCTTCACCGACATGTCGTCGAGTGTGATGCGCACCTTCCTGGCGTGGTCGGCATCGATGTTGGCCAACGACACATGTACACGCCCCTGGTCATCGCGCGAAGCGGTGGCACTCACCAGCGGTATCGTACGGTCGCCGCGCACCTCACGGGTAGGAGTGTCGATGTCGAGCGGCAGGGAGAGGGCATCCTGGTGAGGCTTGTACATCTCATAGACAAAGTAGGTGGGCGTGAGCACCATTTTGTCGCCGCGGGTGAGTATCATCGATTGCAGCACATTGACAATCTGTGCAATATTGGTCATGCGTATGCGGTCGACATATTTATGGAAAACATTGAGCGAGAGGGCTGCCACAAAAGCATCGCGCAAAGTGTTCTGCTGGAAAAGCTGCGTGCCGGGCTCGGGCTCCCACCAGGTGCCCCACTCATCGACCATGAGACCGACCCGTTTCTTGGGGTCGTACTTGTCCATGATGGCGATATGAGCCTTGATGGCATTCTCTATGTCGAGACACTTGCCTATGGTCCAGTAGTAATCTTCCTTGTCAAATTCGGTAGCCGAACCCTTCTTTCCGCTCCAACCCGTCACGGTATAATAGTGCAGCGAGAGGCCGTTCATGCGGGTACCCACCCGCTGCATCATCGTCTCGGTCCAGTTCAGGTCATACTCGCCCGCTCCACAGGCAATCTTGAAAAGGCGGTTACCGTCGTAGTTGCGGCAATAGGTAGAGTAGCGGCGGTACAGGTCGGCATAATACTCGGGACGCATGTTTCCGCCACAGCCCCAGCTTTCATTGCCCACCCCGATGAAGCGCACCTTCCAGGCCTTGTCGCGGCCGTTCTCGCGCCGCAGTTTGGCCATGGGGGTATCGCCGTCGGAGGTCATGTACTCGACCCACTTGGCCATCTCCTCTACCGTACCGCTGCCTACGTTGAGGCTTACATAGGGTTCACAGCCGAGAATTTCGCAGAGATTGAGAAACTCATGGGTACCGAAGCTGTTGTCTTCGACCAGGCCGCCCCAGTTGTTGTTGCTCATCTTGGGGCGTTCGGCCCGCGGGCCTATACCGTCCATCCAGTGGTACTCGTCGGCAAAACAGCCACCGGGCCAACGCAGGTTGGGAATGTTGAGCCGTTTGAGGGCTTCGAGCACATCGGTGCGATAGCCCTGGGTGTTGGGAATCTCAGAGTCTTCTCCCACCCACAACCCGCCATAGATACAGGTGCCCAGATGCTCGGCAAACTGCCCGTAGATATGACGGCTTATTTTCTGTTCTCCCTGCCCGGGGTGTACGGCCACCGTAACCACCTCCTGGGCACTCATCGTCCCGGCACAAGCGGCCAGAAACAAGGCGCAAAAAAGTTTCTTCATGGTATTTTTCGGTCTATGGTTTCGATACAAACGGAATAATTATCACCTGGAACGACTGGGGGGCAAGCGTCAGCGGGCAACGGTCGCCCTCGACGGCAGCTCCGATTCGCTGCGGAACAATCGCCGACGGATTTTTAAAGGTGTTGACCACATTCTTGTCGTCGGACTGCATGTAGAGAATCTCGGCCTGCGGCTGCAATGCCTGGCGACGTTTCAGCCCGTCGAAACGCAGCACGACCTCCTGAGGGTGCGAAGCCGTATTGGCCACCTTCACGATGATACGTGCCGAGTCGGCATCGTACACGGCACTGGCATAGAGGCCCTCCTGCCCCTTGACGGCTGCACCGTTCTCGGTGAGACGCAGCGTGTGGGTGCCTTTATGGAGCGAATAGAGCTGCTGCACATAGTAGTTGGGGGTGAGCAGCACCCGGCTGTTGTCGAACCATATCATGTCGGGGCGCCACTGCCAGGCGTCGACATGGGCCAGCAACGGTGCGTAGGTGGCCAGCCGCACGACATCGGCGTTGCGCTCCACTCCGGTGAGGAAAGCCGCTTCGGAAAGCGCCGCCTCGAAGTTATTTGCCCGCGACTTGTGGTGCGAGGCATACTCGCCGGCATATACCTTCGGTCCCTTGCGGTCGTAATCGTCATAACGGCCGGCATTGGCATAGAACCACTCGGGCGGCTTGTAATAGTGTTCGTCGACAAAATCGACTTTAAGGCGTTTCATCTCGGGCCAGAGGTATTCAAACCGTTCCCCGTCGGCCGAGGGACCCGAAGAGCCCACGATGCGAATATCGGGGCAATGCTTGCGCAGGGCCTCTACAAAGAGGGCCTCTCTCTGGACAAACTCCTCACCCCACTGCTCGTTACCGATACCGAGGTATTTCAGCCCGAAAGGCTCGGGGTGCCCCATACGGGCCCGCAGAGAGCCCCAGGTGGTAGTGATGTCGCCGTTGGCAAACTCCACCAGGTCGATGGCGTCCTGCACATAGGGGTCCATCTCATCGAGCGGCACCAGCTCGCCAGACTGGTACTGGCACCCGATGCCGCAGTTCAGCACGGGCAGAGGCTCAGCTCCGATGTCTTCGCACAAGAGAAAGTATTCATAAAATCCCAATCCGTAACTCTGGTAATAGTCGGGATAGAGACGATGACGGAACGTATAGTTCCAGCGATTGTCGTTGTAGGGTCGGTTCTCGACCGGGCCTACCGAATTTTTCCACTGATATCGGGTATCGAGCGTAGAACCCTCGACGATACAGCCGCCAGGAAAACGGAACACGCCGGGCTTCAAATCGTAGAGCACCTGCACCAAATCCTTGCGCAGACCGTTCTCCCTACCGTTCCAGGTATCGACCGGGAAGAGCGACACATGGTCTATGTCGAGTACACCCTTCGTCTCTACCGTCAACCGCAGACGGGCGTGGGCATCGCTCTTGCCGGCCTTCATCACCAGGGTATATTTCTGCCACTCGGGCGAGTCAACCTCCACTTTGGCCGAAGTCATGGGATTGTTGGCCGCGGTGATAAACTCCACTTTCACCCGCACCGGCCGTTCGCTCTGCCGACGGGCATAGAAGACGAGGCGATACTCCTTGCCACGCACGAGATTCATGCCATCGACAAAGCCCTCATTCTGCAAACCGGCTCGCTTGTAGGTACCCTTCTCGGTCAGACGCACATAGTGAGGATTCTTCTCAAAGGCCGGAGCCTCGGTCTCGACCGAAACTTCGCCAAAGGGGGTCCAGCCCATGAGCGGGTAATCAAACTCGAACGAGCGGTTCTTCACCAGTTCGGCATAGAGACCGCCATCGGCACCGAAGTTGATGTCTTCAAAAAAGACACCGTACATATCGGGGTTTATCTCGGCCCCGGGTTTGACCGAGATCGTAAGGGTGCGCTGGGCCGAGAGCGGAATGGCAACGGCCGCCAGCAACCATAAGGAAAGTCGTCTTAATTGCATCACAATATTGATTTAAGGTTTTTTCTCACAGGGGAAGAGTGTTACTCCTGACTTCCGGCATGGCGGAGCAGCGTATCGACCACCGATGCAGGCACTTTCAGCACGGCACCATGGGCCGCACCCGATGGCATACGCAGCGGTTGCGGTGCCTCCTGCCAATGACGGAAGTCGCGTGTCGTCATGGCACTGTACCTGTGCTTGCGGTAATTGTCCATATAGCAGATGTAGGAGCCGTCGGGCAACTGAATAAAGGTAGGCCCCTCGACCCATGCGGGCGAGAAAGGACGGCCGGTCAAGGGCCGGTAGGGCCCGGCGGCCTGCTTCGAGGTGGCAACAAGGAGATACTTGTGCGGCTCGGGCAACTCCCGTTCGTCTTTATATATCATATAATAGGTATCGCCGATGCGCCGCACCGTGGCATCGATGACATTGTATCCGTAATCGAGGAAAGGCCGTGCCGGCTCAAAGGTCTCGAAGTCGCGCGTCGAGGTGTAGTACATGCGGTTGTCGTATTTCTTCCCGGCTTCGACACGCCACTGCCCGTCGACCTTTATGGTACTGGCCCAGAAAATGAGGTAACGGTCGTTCTCCTCGTCATAGAGCATCTCGGGTGCCCAACAGTTGCGCGGTTCATACCCGGCACTCTGCATCACATACAGGAGGCGTGGTTCGCTCCAATGCACCAGGTCGGGCGACGAGGCATAGCCTATGTGGGGCGACTCCCAGTCGGTCGTCCACACGCAGTGCCAGATGCCCTTCTTGTCTTGCAGCAAGAAAGGGTCGCGCAGACGGGGTGCGTCGCTGGCCGTGTCGGGTTGCAAAAAACCCATCGGGGCCCCTACGACATTCCACGTGTATCCGTCGGCACTCCATGCGTAGTGCATACCGTGACGGTTGGCCTCTTTATTGGTAAAATAGGAGAAGAGATAGAGCGAGTCGGGGCGCACGTTTTTTTCTTGTCCCCGCACAAGGCTGCTACCGAAAAACAATGTGAGGATTATCCCACAGTGAATGACGTGTCTTTTCATGATACTTATTAAGTGTAATTTATACACCGCAACACAAATTTAGAGACTTCGACGTAATAATCCAAATTATTCGGGGTTATTCTGCGTCGACAGGACGAAAAAGCGGTGGGGAGAAAAAT
>CAJLYN010000002.1 GCA_905210875.1 uncultured Bacteroides sp.
GTAACCAGCGCGGCCATTTTGTTGATTATTGGTTTCTTGTTTACCGAAGCAGTCGGTCTCTTCAACAATCCGATAATCGAAGACGGATATACGCTCGCCGTCAACAAAGAAAACAAAATCAAATCGTTAAGTGCAGAGCAGATAAAAAACCTCTTCGATGAAGAAATACCCAACTGGAAAGAGTTGGGAGGCGAAGACATTCCCGTGCAAACATTCCGGCTCGAAGATTTGTCCCAATATTATTCCGAAGAAGAACTCGGAGCCGAATATGAATATGCGGGGAATAAAATAGGAGACATCATTCGGCAAGAAAAGGGCATGATTGCTTTTGTCCCCAAAAACCTGGTTCAAAACGAACCCGGCATACGCTTGATTGAAGACAAAAACATTCCGGTAAAAGATGTCTTGTTGGGCAAAGAATGGTACCCCACCGCCACACCGTCACCCATTTTCGGAATCCTGCCATTGCTGTACGGAACTCTTTGGGTAAGTTTCTTTGCCATACTGATAGCTCTTCCTTTCGGGCTTTCCATAGCCATATACATGTCAGAAGTGGCCAATCCCAAAATCAGAAAAATATTGAAACCGATTATCGAACTTCTCAACGGCATACCTTCTGTCGTATATGGATTTTTCGGATTGGCCGTCATCGTTCCTTCCCTGCAAAACGTCTTCGACCTCCCTGTCGGAGAATCCGGACTGGCCGGAAGCATCGTTCTGGCCATCATGGCTCTGCCTACCATCATCACCGTTGCCGAAGATGCCATGCGCAGTTGCCCAAGATCCATGCGAGAAGCCAGTTTGGCACTCGGTTCCTCACAATGGCAAACCATATACAAGGTCGTCATACCGTTTTCGATATCGGGTATCACCTCAGGTGTCGTTCTGGGCATAGGCCGCGCCATCGGCGAGACAATGGCCGTGCTTATGGTGACCGGCAATGCGGCGGTCATACCGACATCGATCATGGAACCGCTGCGTACTATCCCCGCTACGATTGCAGCCGAATTGGGAGAAGCCCCGGCCGGAGGGGCCCATTACCAATCCCTGTTCTTGCTCGGTGTCATTCTATTCTTTATCACATTGTTCATCAACTCCTGCGTGGAAATCGTTTCGGCACGCAACAAAATAAAAAAATAGTATTATGAGTTTCAACACCACCTCTTTTATCAAACGGAGGAAATTAGCTCAAAATTCGGCATTCGCTTTATTCCGGATTTTCAGTTACAGCATTGTCGTCATACTCTTTTTTATCTTGGGATTTATCCTCATCAAAGGGTTTGGTGTCATCAATTGGGACTTTATCACCCAAGCTCCCAGCGACGGCATGACCAAGGGAGGAATCTGGCCGGCCATCGTCGGGACATTTTATTTGATGATTGGCAGCGCCATATTTGCGTTTCCCATAGGAATCATGAGCGGCATATACATGAGTGAATATGCCCGTTCGGGGAAACTGGTCAATTTCATACGGACCATGACCAACAACTTGGCCGGCATACCGTCGATTGTATTCGGCCTCTTCGGAATGGCATTTTTTGTCAATCGGTTAGATTTCGGCGACAGCATTTTGGCTGGCTCCCTTACATTGGGACTGTTGGCACTTCCCATCATTATTCGCACGACCGAAGAAACATTCAAAGACATTCCGAACCACTTCAGAGAAGGAAGCCTTGCTTTGGGTGCCACAAAAGCCCAGACCATCTGGAATGTACTGCTTCCGATGGCCACTCCCCGTGTCATAACAGGATTGATTTTGTCTCTGGGACGAGTTTCGGGCGAAACAGCTCCTATCCTATTCACTTGCGCGGCCTATTTTTTACCCAAATTACCCACGGGGATTTTTGACCAATGCATGGCCCTGCCCTATCACCTTTACGTCGTAGCCACCAGTGGAACCGACATCGAAGCCCAAGAACCCATTGCTTACGGGACGGCTTTTGTCCTCATCGTCATCGTTCTCATCATGAATCTGGCCGCCAACGGCATACGCAACCACTTCGACAAAAAAATAAAGTTAAAATAACAAACAAGAAACACCATGGACAAAATAAAGGCAACCAATGTAGATTTTTATTATGGGAATTTCCATGCCTTGAAAAATATATCCTTAACAATCCCCGAAAATCAAGTCGTGGCATTTATCGGCCCATCGGGTTGCGGAAAATCGACTTTTCTGCGTCTCTTCAACCGCATGAACGACCTGATTCCCAATACAAGGCTGACCGGCAATATCTCCATCGACGGACAAGACATCTATGACAAGTCGGTCGAAGTAGATGTTTTACGGAGAAACGTAGGCATGGTATTCCAACGCCCCAATCCTTTTCCCAAAAGCATCTTCGAGAATGTGGCCTATGGTTTGCGTGTCAACGGGGTCAAAGACAAAGAATACATTTCACACAAAGTGGAAGAAGCCTTGAAAGGTGCCGCTTTATGGGAAGAGGTGAAAGACAAGTTGAAAGAGTCGGCTTATGCTCTCTCGGGGGGCCAACAACAACGTTTGTGCATAGCCCGGGCCATGGCCGTGTCACCATCGGTTCTGCTGATGGACGAACCGGCCTCGGCCCTCGACCCCATATCGACGGCAAAAATCGAAGAACTGATATGCGAATTATGCAAGCAAACAACGATTGTCATCGTTACCCACAGCATGCAACAAGCCGCTCGCGTCAGCCACAAAACAGCATTTTTCTACTTAGGAGAAATGGTAGAATATGACGATACGAAAAAAATCTTTACAAATCCTTCCAAGGAAGCCACACAAAATTACATTACAGGACGTTTTGGATAAAATAAAAGCAATTTATTATGGTAAAATTTGTTGAAAACGAACTTATCGCGATAAAAAATGAAGTGAGTGACATGTGGTTGCTGGTGCAACAACAGCTCGAAAATGCTTTCGAAGCCTTGCGCAACCACGACGAGGAGTTGGCAAACAGCGTCGCCTCAAGAGAAAAACGGGTAAATGCATTCGATTTGAAAATCGATAGCGACATTGAAGACTTCATCGCATTGTATAATCCGGTGGCCGTAGACCTCCGTTTTATGTTGGCCATGTTGAAAATCAACAACAACCTCGAACGCATCGGCGATTATGCCGACAGCATAGCCAGGTTTGTGGTAAGAAATGCCATTTCCGATGCAGACAAGCAACTTTTCAATGCCAAAGAATTGACCGACATGTATGAACAAGTGCTGCAAATGTTCACGACAACATACAAAGCATTAGAAACGTCCAATGTATCTTTGGCCAAGTCGGTCATCGAGAAAGACGATCTTTTGGACTCTCTCAACAAAAAAGCACTCGACAAGCTGGCCGAGTATGCAAAAGATTACCCCTCGGCCATTCGGTTCTGTCTGGAAATAGCCGCCATTTTACGCAAACTTGAACGTACCGGCGACCACATCATCAACTTGGCCGAAGAAACCGTGTTTTATATCGACGCCGAAGTGTTGAAACACCTCTACTCGGCTGCGCCATCGATTCATGAAGATTGATTATGGCCCGACCGATAAACAGAACATGAATAATCGTGAAAAAGGGGCTCGACGTGATATCGGGACCTTTTTTCCCCGATTTCATTTGTAAAATGACTCATAAACGACCTGCCACCTTATCCCAATCGACAAGCGACCAAAAGGCCTTTACATAATCGGCCCTGCGGTTGCGATAATCGATGTAGTAGGCATGTTCCCAAACATCGATGGTGAGCAACGGCCTTAAATTTTTAGCCAGCGGAGTACCGGCATTGTTCATGGCATCGAGCGACAAATGGCCCTGCTTGTCGGCAGAAAGCCACACCCAACCCGAACCAAAAAGGGAGACAGCAGCCTTGGAAAACTGGTCTTTGAAGGTTTCGATTGAACCGAAATCTCTATTCAATACGTCGACAAGCGAGGCCGGTATATCTTTTCTTTGGGGCGAAAGTGTATCAAAGAAAAAGATGTGATTCCACGCTTGTGCAGCATTGTTAAAGATAGCCCCGTCGGAACTTTTCACAATCTCATCGAGCACCATACCATCGTATGGCGTGTTCTCTATCAAGCGGTTGAGGTTGTCCACATAGGTTTGCAGATGCTTGCCGTAATGATAATCGAGGGTCTCCTGGCTCATAATCGGGGCAAGAGCATCGGCGGCATAAGGTAATTGAGGCTTCTGGTGTGTCATAATTTATTTTTTAAAGTTTGACATTGATTCAGTTGTTGAAGACAATATATGCATTGAGATAGGTGGCTAAAAACAGCCATAGGGCATATGGCACAAAGAGCCACGACGAAACGGCACAGGTTGTATATACCTTCACTATATATAAAACAACCAGGAAATCGAGCAGCACTATATCGACAAGGCCCCAAAACGGATTGCGACACATAAAAAATAGCAGGCTCCACAAAAAGTTCAGAGCCAACTGTGCCCCCCACAATCCTATCAGCCAACCCGACGGACGCCGATTCAGAAGAAAGCTCAACGACAATCCTATCATAACATAAAGTACCGTCCACACAATAGGAAAAACAATAGCCGGAGGGGTTACCGAAGGCTTATCCAGGCCGGGATACCACTCGACAATAGCCGACCGTTGCAGCAAACTTGCCAAAAAGCCGCCTCCTATACACAAGAGTACCGGCCAAATGTAATTCAGGCCTTTTCCCATATATTTCAAAAAATTTTTTATCCTATAAACATAAGAAAGATTCTCTTTGTTCATTTTGTGAAAACATTTTTTAACCAACCCTGAAACGAGAATATACTCTTCGATTTGTCATTGATGTGTATAACCTATATCTTAGAGGGCTGTCTCCAACAACAGAAAAAACATAAAAAACAAGTTTCATGAATACCCGCAACAATCTGCTTACCGACCGGCTTACCTATAACAGCGAAAATACGACACCGACCCAACTGCATCTGTTCAGCTACAACGCAAACGACATCAGCGAACATGTCGAGAACAGTCTGCAAATTCTCATACCCCAGATGGAAAAGTCCGACTACATACACTGGTTGCAGGTGTGCGGACTTCAAAACACGACCGACATACAAAATATCTGTACCCACTTCGGTATCAATTTCCTCATCATGCAGGATATTCTCAACCCCGACCACCCTTGCAAGATTGAGGAATATGAGAAGTTCAACATCGTCATCGCCAAATATTTCGACCAGGAGAAAGAGTCGCAGGTAAGTATCGTACAGGGCGAAAACTTCATACTCACCTTTATGGAATATGAGACTCCGGCCTTTCGGGAAATCGAAAAGGCTCTGCGCAACAATATTCTGAAAATCCGCACACGGCCCTCCGACTATCTGCTCACCATACTGCTGAACGACCTGGTAACAAACTTCATATCGGTTTCATCGCAAATCGACAATGCCCTCGAAGACTTGGAATCGGAACTTCTGCTCGAAAACAACGATCATGAACTCAGTGTCGAAATACAGACCCTGCGGCGAAGATACCTGCTTCTCAAACGCACCGTATTGCCACTTAAAGAACAATACTCCCGACTGGTGCGCTCCGAATCGCCACTGATACACAAGACCAACAGGGTTTTCTTTAACGACCTGAACGACCACCTCAACTATGTAGCCCAGAACATTGAAATCTGTCGCGAGACACTCTCTTCACTGGTCGACCTCTACATCTCAAACAATGACCTGCGCATGAACTCCATCATGAAAAGTCTCACCATCGTATCGACCATCTTCATTCCACTGACATTTCTTGTCGGTGTATGGGGCATGAACTTCGAGAACATGCCCGAACTGAAATGGAAATACGGCTATCCGGTAGCCTGGGGTATCATGGTGTGTATAGGAGTCGGAGTATACATTTTCCTGCGGACAAAAAAATGGAAGTAAACACCCCCGGTCCGATTTTTAAGAAGATTTCGTACCTTTGCGGCAACCATATCTACAAGCAATGACCTATCCGCAGAACTTCGAAGAGAAAATCGGTTTCGATAAAATACGTCGGCTCATTAGCGACCGCTGCCTGAGTACACTGGGCAGCGAGCGGGTTGCCGACATGAAATTCCAGACATCGTTCGACATCATCGAACCGCTGCTGCGCGAAACCGAAGAGTTTACCCATCTGCTACAAAACGAGGAAGATTTTCCTGCCGACAATTTTTTCGACATCAGACCATCGTTACAACGCATTCGCATTGAGGGCACTTTTCTCGATGAAACCGAGCTCTTCAATCTGCGCCGCTCATTGGAGACCATACGCAACATCGTCGGATTCTTTTTACCCGAAGAAAACGAGGAAAGCCTCTATCCTCACCTCACATCGCGGGCCAGTGACGTCGTCGTTTTTCCTCAATTATTGAAACGCGCCGACCAGATTATCGACAAATTCGGCCACGTCAAAGACAATGCCTCGGCCCAACTGGCCCAGATACGTCGGGAGATGAGCCAGACACTGTCGAGCATCTCCCGGAGCCTGAATGCCATTTTGCGCAACGCCCAAAGCGAAGGAATCGTCGATAAAGAAGTTACACCCACCTTGCGCGAAGGACGGTTGGTCATACCGGTAGTCCCCGCCTACAAACGACGTATCAAAGGCATTGTTCACGACGAATCGGCCAGCGGAAAGACTGTCTACATCGAACCCGCCGAAGTGGTGGAGGCCAACAACCGTATCAGGGAACTCGAAGGAGAAGAACGCCGCGAAATTATCCGCATTCTGACGTTGTTTACCGACGAGCTGCGTCCTTATCTGCCCGACATCGTCCACTCTTACGAATTTCTTGCCGATATCGACTTTATCCGAGCCAAAGCTCTGTTTTCCATCGAAATAAATGCAATTCTTCCACATTTCGAAAACGTCCGACAGTTGGAGTGGTACCATGCCATACACCCGCTACTGTTCATCTCGTTACAAAAACAAAACAAATCGGTCGTTCCCCTCGATATATGCCTCACTCCCGAACAACGCATATTGTTGATATCAGGGCCAAATGCGGGCGGGAAATCGGTATGCCTCAAAACAACCGGGCTGTTGCAATACATGTTACAATGCGGATTGCTTATTCCCGTATATGAAAACTCGCACACCGGCATATTTGACCAGATATTTATAGACATCGGTGATGAGCAGTCGATAGAAAATGACCTCAGCACATACAGTTCTCACTTGACAAACATGAAATATTTTGTCAAAAACTGCAATGAAGGAACACTTCTACTCATCGACGAGTTCGGAGGAGGTACCGAACCTCAGATAGGCGGTGCCATAGCCGAAGCTCTTCTCGACCGGTTTAATCGGAAAAAATCATTCGGGGTCATCACCACGCACTACCAAAACCTGAAACAATTTGCCAAAGACACACCGGGTATCGTCAACGGCGCCATGCTCTACGACCGACACATGATGCAGCCACTCTTCAAGTTGTCGATAGGAAATCCGGGCAGTTCGTTCGCCATAGAAATAGCTCGGAAAATCGGATTGCCCGAAGATGTCATCGCCGATGCCTCCGAAAAGGTAGGTTCGGACTACATCGACATGGACAAATACCTGCAAGATATCGTACGGGACAAACGCTATTGGGAAAACAAACGTCAAAACATCAGGCAGCGGGAAAAACAGTTGGAAGAGCTCACCCGCAAATATGCCGACGATTTGCAAGAAATTGAGAAAGAGCGGAAACGCATCTTGAAAGAGGCCAAACAAAAAGCCGAGCAACTCATTGCCGACTCAAACGCCCGCATCGAAAACACCATACGCGCCATCAAAGAGTCCGAGGCCGAAAAAGAGAAGACCCGTACCGCCCGTCAGGAACTGCAATCTTTCAAGAAAGGCCTTTCCGACAACGAAGAAAACCCCGATGCCATATCGAGGAAAATTGAAAAAATCAAGGAACGGGAAGCGAAAAAGAATCGTCGTAAAACCGAAGAAAAAAGCCCAGAAACCGAGAAGCCAGCCATTGCCATAGGTGATGCCGTGTGCCTGAAAGGACAACAGACAGCCGGCGAAGTAGAGTCGATTCAAGGAAAAAAAGCGACCGTCATCTTCGGGCAGATGCGGTCGACCGTCAAAATCGAACAACTCGAAAAAGTAAACCGCAGTCGGCTCAAACGGGAACAGGCTGTAAAAGCCACTTTCGTAGGTGAAGACACAACCAACAGCATGAGGGAAAAAAGTCTGAATTTTCGCCGGGAAATCGACATTCGCGGATTCAGGGCCGACGAAGCCCTGCAAGCCGTTGTATACTTTATCGACGATGCCATACAAGTAGGCGCCGAACAGGTGCGCATCTTGCATGGTACCGGAACAGGAGCCCTGCGACAACTGGTCAGAGAATACCTCAAAGGTGTTTCAGGAGTACGTTCTTTTCACGACGAACATGTACAGTTTGGAGGGGCCGGCATCACCGTGGTAGAATTGGAATAACCTCAACATCCAACCCACTACTCATACCTGGGGCTTTCTTCTTCTCCCAACCACAAAACCGGTTTATCGATAATTCATGCAGATAGATTTACTATTTTAAGAAGAAAAATGTATCTTTGCGTGTTTATCACACCGAAATGACTACTGAAGAAAAGCCCATACTCCCTGATATATACTACCCCGAAGACCTACGAAAACTCGACCTCGGGCAGCTTCCACAAGTGTGCGATGAATTGCGCCAATTCATTATTGATGCTCTATCTAAAAATCCCGGACATTTTGCATCAAGCCTCGGAACTGTAGAGCTTACAGTCGCTCTTCACTATATACTCAATACTCCCTACGACCGCATCGTATGGGACGTGGGGCACCAGGCCTATGCCCATAAAATACTTACAGGCCGAAGAGAACGTTTTTCGACCAACCGTAAACTGGGCGGGCTGAGCGGATTTCCCTCTCCTATGGAAAGCCCCTACGACACCTTCGTTGCCGGCCACGCCTCCAACTCCATATCGGCAGCACTGGGCATGTCGGTTGCTGCCAGCTTGAAAGGTGAAAAAGACCGCAAGGTCGTTGCTGTTATTGGCGATGCCGCCATCGCCGGAGGACTGGCTTTCGAAGGACTCAACAATGCGTCGACCAACCCCAACAACCTGCTGATTATCCTCAACGACAACAATATGGCCATCGACAACAACGTCGGTGCGTTCCACCATTACCTGTCGCACATCAATCCCCTGCCGTTCTACAACAACATACGTTACCAGTTATACCGGCTGTTAGTAAAAATGCGGCTCGTATCGGAACAGCAGAAAGGTGCTATACTCCGGTTCAACAATAGCCTGAAAGCGCTGATATCGAGACATCAGAACATCTTTGAGGGTTTGAATATCCGCTATTTCGGGCCTATCGATGGGCACGATGTGAAACAACTGGTAAGAGTGCTGAACAACATCAAAGAGATGTCGGGTCCCAAAATACTACACATCAAAACCGTCAAAGGCAAAGGATATGCACCGGCCGAAGAAAATGCCGTCGTATGGCATGCACCGGGGAGATTCAACAAAGAGACGGGCGAACGCATCAAGAACGATGCGCCCAACCAGCCACCTCTCTTCCAAGACGTCTTCGGACATACTCTCGTAGAACTGGCCGAACAGAACGAAAAGATAGTAGGTATCACTCCCGCCATGCCCACCGGCTGCTCGATGACCTACCTGATGGAGAAGTTTCCAAACCGTGCATTCGATGTTGGCATAGCCGAAGAACATGCGGTAACCTTCTCCGGCGGACTGGCCAAAGAAGGGTTATTGCCTTATTGCAACATCTATTCCTCATTTATGCAACGCGCTTTCGATGAAGTAATACACGATGTAGCCATACAGAATTTACCCGTAGTCTTCTGTCTCGACCGGGCCGGACTTGTAGGCGAAGATGGTATGACCCACCACGGAGCCTTCGACCTGGCTTACATGCGCTGTATTCCAAACATGACGATTGCCTCACCGCTCGATGAACACTACTTGCGGCACCTCATGTACACAGCCCAATCGACAGGACACTGCTTCACCATACGTTATCCCCGCGGACGTGGCTCCCGCGTCGACTGGCACTGCCCCATGCAAAAACTGGAAATAGGAAAAGGCCGACAACTTTCCGAAGGAAAAGACATCGCCGTACTTTCTATCGGTCCCATCGGAACGCAAGTACAAAAAGCCATTGCTTCGGCCCAAGTAAAAGGCGTGTCGGTAGCCCATTACGACATGATATTTCTGAAACCCATCGATACCGACATTTTGCACCGTGTGGGGAAACAGTTTGAGCGCATTGTAACCGTCGAAGATGGGACTATCGAAGGTGGTTTGGGAAGTGCTGTTGCTGAATTCATGACCGAAAACAACTACACTCCTCGCATTCGTCGCGTAGGCATTCCCGACCGCTTTATCGAACAGGGAAGCGTTGCCGAACTATATGCCTTATGCGGCATGGATGCTGCGAGTATAGAGAAATTATTGATTGAAAAGTGGTAGAACACACCGAAACTGATATCACAAGTTGTTTCATACGATAAACACAGAACAATGAAAATCATTATTGCAGGAGCAGGTGAAGTCGGCACTCATTTGGCCAAATTATTATCGAAAGAAAATTTGGACATCGTACTTATCGACACCGATATAGAAAAACTGCGCTGGCTCGACTCGAACTACAATCTGATGACAATCACCGGTTCTCCCACGTCGTTCAAGATTCTGAAACAAGCCGGCGCTGCAGCAGCCGACCTGTTCATTGCCGTAATGCCCTACGAGACACGCAACATCGTAGCCTGCCAGTATGCCAAGAGACTTGGCTCGCGTAAAACGGTTGCCCGCATCGACAACTACGAATTCATGCTCCCCGAGAACAAGGCTTATTTTAAAAGCACTGGCGTAGATGAACTGATATACCCCGAAATGCTTGCCGCTGAAGAAATCGTTACGGCATTGAGTCATAACTGGGTACGAAACTGGTTTGAACTCTGTAACGGCGAACTTATTCTTATCGGTGCCAAAATAAGAGAGAATGCCCGGATACTGAACCAGACCCTCTCGGAGTTAAACAAAGCTCACCTTCTGTACCACATTGCCGCCATCAAACGTAAAGACCGCACTATCATACCGCGAGGCTCTGATGAAATATTAGTGGGAGACATCGTCTACTTCACCACCACACCCGGACACATTCACGACATACAACAACTCACGGGCAAAAAAGAAATTGATGTCCACAAGGTTGTCATCATGGGCGGTAACCGCATAGCTATCAGACTGGCTCACATACTGCCCGACTCGATGCGAATGAAAATCATCGAAATCGATAAAGAGAAGTGCTACAAGTTGGCCAATACCATTCCCGAAGTCGTCATTATCAACGGAGATGGACGCGACACCGAATTTCTGAAAGAAGAGGGCATCAAAGACACCGACGCCTTTGTCGCCCTTACCGACAGTGCCGAGACCAATATACTGGCCTGTCTGTCGGCCAAACGTTTCGGCGCCGTCAAAACCGTTGCCGAAGTCGAAAACTTCTCTTTTATTCCTACCGCAGAGAGCCTCGATATCGGTTCTGTCATCAACAAAAAACTGCTCACTGCCAGCCGTATTTTCCAACTTCTTCTCGATGCGGACTCTTCCAACGTGAAATGCCTGGCCATGTCCGATGCCGAAGTGGCCGAACTTATTGTCAAGGAGGGAGCTCCAATTACCCACAAACCTATCAAGGAGCTGAATCTCCCGCGCGACATTACTCTGGGTGGACTCATTCGCGATGGAAAGGCCATGATTGTCAATGGTAATACACAAATTCAGGCCAACGACCATGTCATGGTATTCTGCCTCGATACAGTCATTCACAAATTGGGAAAACTTTTCGGATAACAATCTATGGCCGACATCAATTACAGACTAATACTCAAAATATTGGGCGTCCTTCTTTGGTTGGAAGCTGCATCTATGCTCATACCGTTGGGCATCTCATTAGGGTATGGCGAAAACGATACAATGGCCTTTCTCATAACCATTGTCATAGCCATTGTCGTAGGAAGTCTGTTCTTCTTTCAGTACACCAATACCGAGCGCAAATCTTTGGGAAAGCGCGACGGATTCATGGTGGTGGCTTTATGTTGGGTGTGTTTTTCTTTACTCGGTTCGTTACCATATCTCTTGTCGGGGGCGGTCGATAACATGACCGACGCTTTCTTTGAAACCATGTCGGGTGTTACTGGTACGGGAGCCAGTGTCATCAACGACGTAGAGATATTGCCACACGGTATTCTGTTTTGGCGCAGCCTTACACAATGGCTGGGTGGATTGGGTATCATACTCTTCACGCTGGCGGTATTACCTTTGCTCAACAGCGGGGGCAGCATGCAACTCTTCAATGCCGAATCGACCGGAATTATGCACGACAAGTTGGGACCTCGCATCGGGCAAACGGCTAAATTGCTGTGGTCTACCTACTTGGGCCTCACTCTTGTTCTCACGCTACTTCTCTGCCTGAGCCCCATGAACCTTTTCGATGCCGTATGCCACGCTCTTACCACCGCATCGACCGGCGGATTCTCTACCAAAAATGCCAGTATCGCCTACTGGAATTCGGCTTATATCGAATACGTGGTCATACTGTTCATGCTCATCTCAGGTATTAATTATGCCCTTGTTTACAGGACTGTACGAGGAGAACTAAAAAAGACCTTCGAAAACGAAGAGGTAAAATGGTATCTGCTCATTACCCTCATATTCACAATACTCATAGCCGTCGGATTATACTTTAATGGAGAATACGAAAAAATGGGACTTGAATCCACCATCCGAATTTCTCTTTTTCAAGTCGCTTCGATAATCACCTCCACCGGATTTATCTCGGCCGACTATGTGGCATGGGGGCCCTTCTTCTGCATACTCATCTGTCTGTTGATGTTTTGCGGCGGATGCGCCGGCTCTACCAGTGGCGGTGCCAAGGTCATACGCATCGTGGTTCTCCTCAAAAATACGATATACGAATTTTATCGACAGGTACACCCCAATGCAATAGTGCCGGTTCGGGTTAACCAACAAGCCATCTCACACGAAATCGTCACAAAAATTTTGGCCTTCCTTTTCATCTATGCCATCGTTGTTATCGTAAGTGCATTGGCCTTGGCCACCATGGGATTGACGATCGAAGAGGCCTTCGGTTGTGCCATATCGTGCATCGGGAACTCCGGCCCCGGACTCGGCCGCACCCTCTACTCTTTTGCCATCATTCCCGATACCGGCAAGTGGTTGCTTTCATTCACCATGTTGATAGGACGCCTTGAAATCTTTACGGTGCTCATTCTCTTCACCTCCTATTTCTGGAAAAAATGAAAAATTGCCCGTCAAATATTCTTCGATAAAACCGCGTCCTTTGCCTCAGAATTTATTACTTTTGTGGGTAAGATTTAATCTGCTGAAACATGGCTACAAAAAAGACAGAAAAAAATACTTCCAAGAAAGATATTCCCAACCAACCGAATAAGGAGCCGCTACGCCATAAAATTGCACGGCTCTCCCGCGACGAACGTACACGCTTCGTCGTAGGGCTTATATTGCTCTTCTTCGCCATATTCCTGACCATCTCGTTCATCTCCTTCTTTTTCGACGGAGCTGCCGACCAGAGTGTCATCGACTATCAGACCTCTCGCCAAATGAACAGTATCGGCAACGACATACAGAATTGGGGCGGTTCACAAGGTGCCCTATGCGCCGACTTCTTCATCAACAGATGGGTAGGCATATCGGCATTTTTCATCGCCATCTTCATAGGCCGAGTAGGACTTAAACTGATGAACGTCATCAAGCTGTCGGT
The DNA here is from genome assembly GCA_905210875.1 of uncultured Bacteroides sp. Classification (GTDB taxonomy): domain Bacteria; phylum Bacteroidota; class Bacteroidia; order Bacteroidales; family UBA11471; genus Caccoplasma. Next base: position 13,767 of record CAJLYN010000002.1, read on the forward strand.
TGTCCGTTCACTGGCCTACACATGCGCTCTGATTATTATTTGCTCACTCACGTTTGGATTCTTTTTCAGACATCTCTACGAAGATTCTTACCTTTTCCTGGGAGGGTATCATGGCTATTACGCCACGCTATGGCTCGAAGCCAAAATAGGGTGGCCGGGCACTCTGCTCCTTATCCTCTCGGGCATACTGCTGCTGCTCATTGCATTCAGCCGCCGCACCATACCTCTTCTGCGCACCTTCTTCCGTTTGGATTTTATCCGTAAAAAAAGAACCGCCGCTCCCAGCACACCGGTATCTACCACAGAAAACGACAACCCGCTGCACACCGAAATGGCAATCTCTGTTCCCGAAGAGGTAGTAGTAGCCAATGTCGAGACAACGCCCGTTGAGCCGGAACCGGAAAAAGAAAATTCCTCCGAAACGGAAGAAAATGCCGATGAATCGGCCGATGATTCTATCGACATAGACAACCATAGCGAAGAGATTCCCTATCAAGAACATTCAGAAACAGAAGATAGTGTCATACCCGCAGACACCCAGAACGACGACACCGAGCCCGACACCCACGAACCTGTCTTCACCATCGAGCAAGGAGTCGAAGAGGTCGAAGCCCAGGAACAAAGCGAGCTCGACGAATACGACCCCACGCTCGACCTGTCGTACTATAAAGCGCCCACATTCGACCTGCTGCGCGAAGACAAATCAAGCACAAACACCATCGACATCAACGAGCAGGAGGCCAACAAACAGCGCATCATCAATACGCTCGAAAACTATGGCATACGCATCAGTTCGATAAAAGCCACTGTCGGCCCCACGGTTACACTGTATGAAATTGTACCCGAAGCCGGTATCAAGATTTCCAAAATCAAGAACCTGGAAGACGACATCGCCCTGAGCCTCGCCGCCCTCGGCATTCGCATCATTGCCCCGATTCCCGGCAAAGGAACCGTAGGTATAGAGGTTCCTAACCGCAACCCGCAGATGGTTCCGATGCGCCCCATCATCGCCTCCCGCAAATTTCAAGAATGCGACTATGATCTACCGCTGGCTTTGGGCAAAACCATCACCAACGAAATATTCATGGTCGACCTCTGCAAAATGCCGCACATACTGGTGGCCGGTGCTACCGGACAAGGGAAGTCGGTCGGCCTGAATGTCATCATTACATCGCTCCTCTACAAGAAACACCCTTCGCAACTGAAATTTGTGATGGTCGACCCCAAGAAAGTTGAGTTCAGCATTTACAGCGTCATCGAGCGACATTTCCTAGCCAAGATACCCGATAGCGAAGAAGTCATCATTACCGATACCAACAAAGTAGTACAGACCCTCAACTCGGTATGCGTAGAGATGGATAACCGTTACAAACTGCTGCAAGAGGCTCGAATGCGCAATATCAAAGAGTATAACGCCAAATTCATCGCCCGACAGCTCAATCCCGAAAAAGGGCATCGCTATATGCCCTATATTGTCGTCATCATCGACGAGTTTGGCGACCTGATTATGACTGCCGGCAAAGAGGTCGAACTGCCTATTGCCCGCATTGCCCAACTGGCCCGAGCCGTGGGCATACACATGATTATTGCCACACAACGCCCTTCGACCAACATCATCACCGGAAGCATCAAAGCCAACTTCCCCGCCCGCATCGCCTTCAAGGTGGCATCTATGATAGACTCCCGCACCATTCTCGATACCCCGGGAGCCAACCAGTTGATAGGAAAAGGCGATATGCTGGTCTCGTGCAACGGTGGTCTCACTCGCGTGCAGTGTGCCTTTGTCGACACACCCGAAGTAGAAAAGATATGCCAATATATCAGTTCGCAACAGGCCTATCCCACCGCCTACCTGTTGCCCGAATATGTTACCGACTCCAACGGAGGGAACAACGCAGCCGTAGACCTCAAAGAACGTGACCCATTCTTTGAAGAGGCCGCCCGGCTGATTGTTGCCAACCAACAAGGCTCTACATCGCTCATTCAACGGAAATTCTCCATCGGTTACAACCGGGCCGGACGCCTGATGGACCAGCTTGAAGCTGCCGGTATCGTAGGTCCGTTTGAAGGCAGTAAGGCCCGCCAGGTACTCGTCGTCGATGAAATACAACTCAACCAGATATTAAATGCTCTCCGATAAACCCGTTATGAAACGTGCCTGCCTGCTCACACTCCTTCTCTGCATGGTCCTGCCGTTTGCCGTTCAAGCCCAGAACAGAGCCACTCGCCTGCTCGACAAGATGGTGAATCGCATCGATTCACAAAAGGGCACAACGCTGAGTTTTATTATCCGACAGAGCGGAGCCCCCGAAGCCGAAGGCAAAATCGAAGTACAGGGGGGACGATTTACCATCGTTCTGCCCGAGATGTCGACATGGTTCGACGGCACCACCCAGTGGACCTACCTGCAATCGACCCAGGAGGTAAACATCAGCACCCCCACCCCCGAAGAGTTGGCACAGACCAACCCTTGCCTCCTGCTGACCCGCTACAAGGACAACTTCGACTGCCGTTTCATCGGTGAAAGCAACCATATATGCGAATTGTTGCTCACCCCCCGACAAGAATCGGAAATCTCGGAGATACGCCTTTTCATCGACGAAAAGAGTAGTACCCTGTCGCGTCTTACGCTCTTGCAAAACGGCGGACAAAGTGCCGAAATAGCCATAACCCGCTACGAGAGCAACAAGAACTTTCGTCCGGAACACTTTGTTTTCAAGGAAGAACAATTTCCCCAAGCCACCATCATCGATTTGAGATAAACATTCATATTCACCCAAAAGAATACACCTATGGAAAGTAACGAAAGAATACGTTGTCTGATTATCGGGTCGGGTCCTGCCGGCTACACCGCAGCCATATATGCCGCACGCGCCAACCTCAGCCCCGTACTGTACGAAGGCATACAACCCGGTGGACAGCTTACGACCACAACCGACATCGAAAATTTCCCCGGATACCCCGAAGGAATCTCGGGCAGTGAAATGATGGAACAACTGCGTCAGCAGGCCGCCCGTTTCGGCACCGAAATCCGCACCGGTATCGTTACGGCCAGCGACTTTGCGCAAGCTCCCTATCGTCTCACCATCGATGGCGAAAAAATCGTAGAAGCCGATGCCGTCATTATCGCCACGGGAGCATCGGCCAAATACCTGGGACTTCCCGACGAGACAAAATACGCCGGACAGGGAGTATCGGCTTGTGCCACCTGCGACGGATTTTTCTACCGAAAAAAAGTCGTCGCCGTCGTCGGTGGTGGCGACACAGCCTGCGAAGAAGCCGTGTACCTGTCGCATCTGGCCAGCAAAGTGTACATGATTGTGCGCAAGAATTACCTGCGAGCTTCGAAAATCATGCAGGAAAGAGTCATGGACAGCCCCAACATAGAAGTTCTTTTCGAGACACAGACCGTTGGTCTCTTCGGTGAAAACGGCGTAGAAGGAGCCCACTTGGTAAAATACAAGGGAACCGACCGGGAAGAGTATGTCGATATCGCCATCGATGGTTTCTTCCTGGCCATCGGACACACCCCCAACACCAAGGCTTTCCCGGCCATCACCACCGACGAAGCGGGGTATATCGTAACCAACGGCCGCACGACAGCCACCAACATTCCCGGCGTATTTGCCGCCGGCGACGTGGCCGACCGTCAGGCTGTAACAGCCGCTGCATCGGGCTGCCGGGCTGCCATCGATGCCGAAAAATACCTGCTGGAAAAAGGCTTGTAATAGAAGCAGCCACCTCTGTCATTGTCGGGCAGCAAGTTAAATTATACGACCTGCTGCCCGACATCTTTTCTGTCTCAACTACACCCATGAATTTGCATGTGGTAAGCGAATGATGATTTTCAAAATAAATCTTTTGTCATTTCCACAATTTTCATTATATTTGTAACATATAACACTGTTATATAACATCTATGGTGAAGAAAAACTCAATAGAGGCCCTCATAAGTGAAGCTCTCGCCGGAATGCTTTCCATTCTCAACGACGAAGAGAAACGCCTTATTATAGAGAACTTTCATATTCAGACTTTCAAGAAAAACGAGATGATATACAACGAAGGCGAGAAGGCCGAGTTGTTGATGTGTCTCATCAAAGGAAAGGTAAAAATTTTCAAGGCTGGAATAGGTGGGCGATGCCAAATCATGCGGCTGATACGCCCCATTCAATACTTTGGATACCGTGCCTACTTCGCCGGCGAAGATTATATTACAGCGGCCTCGGCCTTCGAAAACGCCACCATAGGATTTCTGCCCATGCCGCTCATTGAGAGTCTTGTGAAACAGAACAACCGTCTCGCCTACTTTTTCATCAAGGAGTTGGCCATGGACTTGGGAATGTCCGACACACGCACGGTCAACCTCACCCAGAAACACATTCGCGGCCGTCTTGCCGAGTCGCTGCTCATGCTTAAAGACAACTATGGCATGGAAGAAGACGGTATCACCCTCAGTATATATATGGGACGGGAAGACTTGGCCAACCTATCGAACATGACCACCTCGAATGCCATACGCACCCTCTCCTGCTTTGCCGAAGAAAAGATTATCGTCGTCGATGGCCGAAAAATTCAGATTATTGACGAGCCGCGTCTGCGAAAAATCAGCCGGTTCGGATAAAATCAGAGGCGTATACACAACACTACGTTTATACATTTTTATTGCATATATACAGTCAGGGGCCGTATCATCTTTCCGACACGGCCCCTGACCTCCTTTCAGACAATAACCTCATCGGCCACCTATTATCTATTATCTCATAAGGCGTAGCATAGACTCCCCCCTGCGGCGAGCCGTCAGCTATTTCAAGCACACGTTTTATTCCCTCCACAGCCATCTGCGGACCGAAGGCATCGACAGTGCCAAAAAGCCACCCATGCTCGATAAGAGGGCGCATGACCTCATCGTTGTCAAACCCGATTACCAGTACCTCACCGGGCAACTTTCCACACTCACGCAACACATCGATAACCCCAAGTGCCATCGCGTCGTTGCAACAATAGACGGCCTTGATATCTTTATGCTCGGAATAGAGTCTTCTGAATACATCGGCAGCCTTTGCTGTCTCCCAATCGGCCGGCTCACTGGCCACCAAAACCAGTCTGGCCTCGGATATGGCCTTTTCAAACCCCGCTTTCCGCTGCCGGGCATTTTCTGCTACCGGCAGCCCCTCTATCATCAACACCCGATCTCCCGCATGGAGGCAAGACGAAAGTCGGGCAGCCAAGGCATACGATGCCGAGAAGTTATCGGGCCCCACATAGGTAAGAGAAACACCCTCGGCACGAAGCATCTCCTCATCGAGACGAATATCTATATTGACAACTGTTATTCCACGCTTCACGGCTCTCACCACAGGGGCTACCAATGCCTTGGAATCAATAGGAACAACAACTATTGCATCGACCCCGTCGTCGGCCATGCGATCGACCAACGCTATCTGCGCCTCAAACTCCGTCTGCGAATCGGTGCCGACCGAAATCAAATCTACCCGGTCATGAGCAGCCGCAAAGGCTTCGGCTCCTCTCTGCATGACTTTGAAAAAATCGGCTTGCAACGACTTCATCACAAGCCCTACGACCAACTTGTTTTTATCTTTCATACAATTTTCCGTTAATGGTTAGATCAGTCGGCCGGGGTTATTCTCAACAGCAGGTAAGGCAAAGCCGGCAATTTTACCTTTCCGTGGTTCTTGTCATAGACCCGTTTGTTGTAAGCTTTTGTCGTTTCAAATGTCTTCTGACACTCCTCAACGGTCATGTTCCATGTATCAATAATCTCTACCTTGAACTTCACCCCTTCTTTCAACGAAGGATATCCGGCATTCTTTTCGGGAAGTTCAAACGTCCACTCCTCTCTGACATCTTTGCCCAGATACACCAGGTAATAATGCTTTCCGGCAGAAGCCGTATGCAAGTCCCAACTCGGGTCGCAATGGTTCAAGGGATTTGGCAACGCCTCCAAGATATCAAGCACAAAGCCTATTCTTTTCCATGCCTCCCCCTGGAATTCTCCACCGATGGCGAGAAAATCCTTTGAGTAATCGTCGGGCGAATCCATATAACACTCACCGTGGGTAACATAAGTACCTGCCGACAAACCATTCCACAATCTGTATATATACTCCTCGCTACTGAGGCTGCCCCAGCGGTTGTCCATATTGCCCTCATAGCACACCTCGTCGAAAATGACAGGCTTCTTGTAAATATTCCGCACTATGCCGGCTGCCCCCAATTGCAACGGTGCATGATCCTGAATACTGGCATGGGTATATTCATCTTTCCAATAGGCATAATAATTGGCCGTATAACTGTGAATGGAACACATGTGCCGGTAAGGGTCATTATCAACAACGACTTTTGTAAAGAAATCCCAATCGGCCGGCTTATAAAATTTCAGGAAATCATATTCGTTTGCCAACGACCACCACACATTGCGGAAAGCACCCAGGCGTGCCACCACATATTTGAGATAGCGCTCACACACCGGCAAGGGCAAACGGTCGAAATTCCAGCGGCCATCATCGTAGGGGTGAAAGAGTATCATGTCGGCCTCTACTCCTATGGCATTGAGACGGTCGACACAATTCTCTATGTGACGAAAATAGGCAGGGTTGAAACGGTCATAGTCCCATTCATATACCAGACGGCCTTTTTCGTCGACCTTTTTACTTTTTATTTCAAAAGGGAAGAGAAGCGGCTCGGGGTAGTCTTTATCGAAATTATGGGTAAAAACAAGCATTCGCAATTTGTTGAACCGCGACTTTTCCATCGAGGCAATTGTCTGCTTCTGTATGGAAGTGTCTACATGCATCCAGTTATACGATGTCGTTCCCACCGGATAGTATGGCTTGCCGTCGGCGTAACTAAAATGCATGCCATCGGGAACGACCGGGCCGTGATTACCGGGCGACGGTGCGATACACTCAAACGTACCCGAACGCTTGTTCAGCGATTTTACATCACTGCGGGTGACATATCTCCACTTACCCTCCAAGGGGGGCATGAAACGTATTACATACTTGTTTTCTCCATCGTAAAAACCCGATACCGTGAAGCTTGTATCGGCATGAGAAAAAGTGGCCGTCAACTCTACATCGAAAGGATTTCCTTTCACCTGAGCGTAATACGAGACCTCAAAACGGTCCCAACGTTCAACTTGTACATCTGAAAAAACCGGTTTACATAGAAACCAAACGAGAATAATCGCGACAAAATGTTTCATAGGTATAAATTCTTATTAGAGCATAACATAATTTCCAATCACATCAAGGTAAGAAATACCCACCTTGACTCAACAGGACCAACATGCTACCTTCACGCCTGAATAAGCGACGCGGCCCCATCAAATAGTGCATGCGTCATGCACTTTTTTCTGCCATATACGAGAGCGCACTATGGGGGGAATCGCCCCCCACATAGCACTCCTCCGATTTTACAAATATAAAAAATCTTTTATTTCAGTCAAAATTTATACAGATAACGTCATAAAAAAACTACACCTCTTGCCGGACTGCTTCGACAAAGCGGCTCTGCACCAGAGGCTGCACAACGCTGTTATTCCTACATATTTATAAATGTTAAGGCGGCGTAAACGGGCCCGCTTCAAGCCGCCTCCCGGCTACTTTTACAGCTATATCCGTCGGGTCAATGCCTATCCCAACTGCGCCCCAACGTCTGCGTAATGCAGATTATATCACAGACCCAGCTCGGCTTTCAGGAAACTGGCGGTATGCCCTATTTCGGGGTGGGAGGCAACCTCTTCGGGAGTACCGGTGAGTAATACGGTTCCGCCGTTGCGACCGCCTTCGGGTCCCATGTCGATAAGGTAATCGGCAGCCTTTATGATGTCGAGGTTATGCTCGATAACCAGTACCGTATTTCCCTTGTCGACCAGACGATTGAGTACCCCCAGCAACACTCGTATGTCTTCAAAATGCAGACCGGTGGTAGGCTCGTCGAGGACATACAGTGTTTTCCCGGTATCTTTTTTCGACAACTCGGTGGCCAATTTCACCCGCTGACTCTCTCCACCGGAAAGGGTTGTCGAGGGTTGGCCCAACTTTACATAGCCGAGACCTACGTCTTGCAGGGTCTTCACCTTGGAGAGAATAGTCGGTATGCCGGCAAAAAATTCTACGGCCTGATTGATGGTCATGTCAAGCACATCGGCTATCGACTTACCTTTGAACCGCACATCAAGGGTCTCACGGTTGTACCGTTTTCCCTGGCAGGCTTCGCACGGCACAAGCACATCGGGCAGGAAATTCATCTCTATGGTCTTGTAACCGTTACCGCCGCACACTTCGCAACGTCCACCAGGTACATTAAATGAGAATCGTCCGGCTTTATAGCCTCGTATCTTGGCTTCGGGTAGTTCGACAAAGAGATTGCGTATGTCGGCAAACAGACCCGAATAGGTGGCCGGGTTGGAACGGGGTGTACGGCCCAGCGGAGACTGGTCGACATTGACAATCTTATCGATGTTTTCAAGCCCCTCTATTGAATCATATGGCAACGGCTCGGCCAGCGAACGATAAAACTTCTGACTGATAATCGGCTGCAACGTACCGTTTATCAGCGACGACTTGCCACTACCCGACACGCCGGTAATGCAAATGAATTTTCCAAGTGGGAACTCGACCGTCAGATTTTTCAGATTGTTGCCACGAGCCCCTTTCAAGATTATGGAATGTCCGTTACCCTGACGTCGAACCGACGGTACGGGTATCGACATTTTTCCATTGAGATAGGCCGCCGTCAGTGTATCTCGCGATAACATTTCACGGGGCGTTCCGGCAAAGACAACCTCGCCACCGAGACGTCCCGCCCGAGGTCCGAGGTCGACAATATAGTCGGCTTCGAGCATCATGTCCTTGTCATGTTCCACAACGACAACTGAGTTTCCGAGGTCGCGGAGCCGTTTAAGAGAGTGTATGAGCCGAATGTTGTCGCGCTGGTGCAACCCGATGCTGGGTTCGTCGAGGATATACAGCACATTGACCAGCTGCGACCCTATCTGCGTGGCCAGCCGTATGCGCTGACTCTCACCGCCCGACAGTGTGGCCGAAGCTCTTGAAAGGCTCAGATATTCGAGCCCGACATCGATCAGGAACTGCAACCGTGAACGTATCTCTTTGAGTATCTCACGAGCAATGGCCGCCTGTTTCTCCGAGAGCCGCTCTTCTATATGATCGAGCCAACCGTACAACTCGGCAATGTCCATATTCGACAACTCGGCAATGTTCTTGCCATCGATACGGTAATGCAGTGCCTCCTTGTTGAGACGGGCTCCGCCACACTCGGGACAGGAAACCGTCGTAACAAACTGTCCGGCCCACTTCTGCGCCTTGGCCGTGGCATCGGACTGCTGCTGCATCTCGATATACTTGACCAGGCCGTCGAAGGTCAGGAAATAGTTGGAATTACCCAGTGAAAGGTTCTTCACGTTGAGCCGCTCGTCGGTACCGTTGAGTATGTCGTTGAGAGCCTCGTCGGGCAATTCCTTGATGGGCGTTTTCAACGAAGCTCCATACTTTTCGCATATAGCCTCTATCTGCCAGAAGAGCAGAACGTTTCTATATTTACCGAGCGGCAGGATTCCACCCTGGTAAATCGAAAGCGAGGTGTCGGGTATGATTTTTTCCTTGTCGATAATATTGACATAGCCCAACCCCTTGCAACAGGGACAGGCTCCCTGAGGGGAGTTGAACGAAAAGTTATGGGGAGCCGGCTCACTGTAAGACAACCCGGTGGCGGGGTCCATCAGCGTACGGCTGAAATGCCGCAATTCGTTTTTATCGACATCGAGAATCATCAGCAGTCCATCACCCTGCTTCATGGCCACCCTCACACTGTCTTTGAGCCGACGTTCGTCGTTGGGCGTAACCACCAGCTTGTCGATGAGCAACTCCACACTGTGGTTTTTATACCGGTCGAGTTTCATGCCGGGTAATATTTCGCGTATCTCGCCATCGACCCGCACCGATAAATATCCCTTGCGGCGAAGTTGTTCAAAGAGCTCCTTGTAATGACCTTTACGGTTTCTTACCAGCGGAGCCAGTATATAGGTCTTCCGCCCCATATATCTCTCGCTGATGAGTTGGAGTATCTGCTCTTCGGTATACTTGACCATCTTCTCGCCCGACAGATAGGAATAGGCTTCGCCGGCTCGGGCAAACAGCAGCCGGAGAAAATCGTATATCTCGGTCGTTGTGCCAACCGTCGAACGGGGATTTTTATTGACGGTTTTCTGCTCAATCGAAATAACCGGACTCAACCCCGTAATCTTGTCGACATCGGGACGTTCCATATTGCCCAGGAAATTTCGTGCATACGACGAGAAAGTTTCTATATAACGGCGTTGCGCCTCGGCATATATCGTATCAAAAGCCAAAGACGATTTACCGCTTCCACTCAATCCGGTAATAACGGTAAAAGCATTACGAGGTATGGTTACGTCGATGTTTTTGAGGTTATGCACCCGCGCCCCCCAAATTTCTATTTTTTCTTCGTTATCAGCCATATATGATAAAGGCTATTGATTTTTTGAGCGCAAGATATTGATGTGGCCTTTGAGTTTGTATTTCTGACCATCGGCTCCACGCGCTTCAATGACATAATAATAAACCCCGGGAGGTACCAGTTTGCCGTGATAACGGCCGTCCCAACCGCCCGAAGGGTCTTGATAATGAAACAACTGCTCTCCCCACCGGTTGAATATCCAACACTTGAACTCGACAATCGACTTATAGGCGACTTTCCATTCATCGTTTACACCGGGACTCCCATAGGGTGAGAATACATTGGGCGCTTCAAGTTTTGACTCGCCCACTGATATCTGGAACACGGTATCGCGCTCGCAGTAATCGTTGTAGGCATGCAAACGCACATAGGTGGTACCTTCGTTTTTGAAGCTGTATGCCAGCCGCTGTTCGGGATAGAGAGCGTCGACCACCGAAAAATCGGAACTGGAAGAGAATTCCCACGCATAATAATTGTCTCCACTGACATAAGCCGTAAACGTCATCTCCACCGGAGCCGAACCGCCAAAGCCGTCGGAAGGTTGGTCGGTCGATTCGTTGAGAGCGCCCCTTAGCGTCTGTTCCGCTATGGCATGCATCAAGATGGCCGGAGACTCGTACTCACCCGACGTCGTCTGCCGCACACTGCCGCTCCACGCCAACGGAATAGAATCAACAACTGTAAAAGCGGTATATCCATAGGGAACGGGTATTTCCATTTCGGTATCGTTCAACACTTCGGCCTTGGCCGTAACAGGCACCTGGTCGATTATGGCAAGAGCTGCGGCGTCCCACACCGATGTCGTGTACGAAACCCATCGGGAGAGATTTTCCCGCTGCCCCAAGGTTGTATAGTAGGGTATAGCAAATCCCTCACCCGTCAACAGCACGCTCTCACACACGTTTTCCTGCGTCTCGGCTACGCCGCACGAAAGCACGGGCCGATACGACGCCACCCAGAAACAGAGCGAATCGCCACCCTGTTTCACCATGTATCCACAATCGGCATACGGCGATACCAGCGACGAAAGATTTCCGTTCTGCGTACCCAGCATTTCGGTACGCGACGACAACCCCGAGGCATCGAACCGGAACCAGTATATCGCATCGGTCGAAGACGAAGCATATCGCATCGATACAGAGCCGGCCTCCTTCACCACATATACTGCCGACAATCCGGTAGAGGTATCGACACGGCGATAACAGCCACCATCGACACTCACCTGGGCAAATGCGGGAAGAGAAAGGAGTAGCCCCAATCCAAGGAGAAACTTTTTCATTGCTTGTAACTTTCGGTCAAAGGTAACGCATTTCGCCGTATGGAAGAAATAAAAAAAGCAAAAAGAGCCATTCGGGAAAGAATGTCGCAAAAGCCTGCGGCAATTTCGCAAACTCTCTTAAAATTACATATCGGCATAGGCCCCGAAACGATTTTTTACTACCTTTGTCTCGTCAGGTTATACACACACAAACAACATGATGGCACCACTCAACAGAAAAACTATATTTTTATTGGCCGTCTCGCTCGTTCTGTCATTCGGATCGGCTGCCGGCCAAACCTCTACCAACAAGGACAAAAAACCTCAGACTACCTTCTCGCGAAAAACCATCGAGGGAAAAGAGTATTACTTCTATCGCATTGAAGAAAACGATGTTCTCGATAGCATCGGTCTCAAATTCGACGTTACCCCCGACATTATCATCCAATACAATCCCGAGATAAAGCAAGGCCCCCTTACCGAAGGGCACCTGCTGATTATCCCCGTTCGCTACAATACGGCTCAAATAGCCAATGCCCAAGAAACGTTCAATCATGTGGTGGCCAGCGGAGAAACCCTCTACTCTCTCTCCCGCATGTACGGCATATCAATAAACCGCATCACCGCACTCAACCCCGGAGCCGAAGAGGTGATAAAGGTGGGCGATACGCTGAAAATACCCCAGAACGCCATTGTAGGTAATCCCATACAGTCGCAAGACGCATACGTATACCATACCGTGGCCCAAGGCGAGACACTCTACTCCCTGTCCAAGCGGTACCGCACAACGGTCAATCACATACTGAAAGAGAATCCCGGCATCACTCCGCAGACCCTGCATGTCGGCGACGTCATACGCATTGCCTCGGACAACAAGGAGTTGACCAGCGAACAACCCCGGCCCGAAATCTTCTACTACAAAGTAAAAAGCCGTAAAGAGACCATCGAGAGCGTTGCCGAAGATCACGGCGTAACAGTTGATGAAATTCTTGCCGTCAACGACGGGAAAGACAAGGTACAGAAAGGAAACACCATAGCCATACCCCGAAAACAAGCCGAAGAAAAAACCGGACAGACCCCACCCCCGTCGCTCAAACGGATAGAGAAACAAGCGGGCGAACCTTATAACATTGCCCTTATCCTGCCATTCATGACCGACAGGCCTCTCGACACACGTTCGACTCTCTACACCGAATTTTACCAGGGTGTGCTCTTGGCAGCTGACAGCATGAAGCGCACCGGCATGTCTATGGACATCTATGCCGTCGACACCCGGGGCGACCACAACTATCTTACTGCGCAACTTCAACAACTGGCCGACAAGAAACTCGACCTCATTATCGGTCCCGTTGAAGACGAAGATATTACGCTGGTAGCCCAATTTGCAAAGAAACACGACATTAACGTGGTTAATCCTTTCGCCGTAAAAAACACCGAAGCCGAACGCAACGAGAAAGTATTCCAATGCAACATTCCTCACGAGAATCTCTATACCCAAAGCCGGGAAAAAATATTGAGCGAGATTGGCAACCGTTATGTCGTCTTTGTCATCGACGATAGCGGTAAGGAAAATGGCAAAAACGGATACCTCGACCTCATCAAACGCAGCCTTCTGCAACAGGAGCGCGACTTTGTCGAAATCTCATTGGGACAAGATCCCTACATGGAAACGTTCAGTGAAATGGTACCCCAAGCCACCGACATCATGTTCCTCACCAACGCTTCGAGCCGTAGTTCGGTAGGAAAAGTGCTGGCTCCCCTCTGTAAACTCAAAGAGGAGAAACCCTATCTCAACATTTCGTTATACGGATATCCCGAGTGGCAACTCTACACCAAAGAGTACATCAACCAGTTCCACCAGCTCAACACTACCTTTTTCTCCCGTTTCTACGCGCTGCCCACCGACTCGGCCTCGATGGAAATTCAAGACAAATTTCTATTCTGGTTCCATCGCGACATGTTGCCAGCCAACCCGCAACATGTACTGCTGGGCTACGACACGGGGCTCTTCTTCATGACAGCCCTGCAACAGTTCGGTCGCTGCTTCGACCGTGAAATATCAACGCTGAGCTATCCGGGCATACAGACCGGCTATCATGTCCAGCGGATAAACAATTGGAGCGGCTTCTTCAACAACACCATCTATTTTCTGCGTTTCAAACCGTCGCTGGAAATAGAGAGAGAAACCATTACCGAATAACCTATTTCTTATGAAAAAGCTATTTCATCTCACACTGCTTTCGGTCATTCTTCTCTCACTCTCCTTACCTACAGAAGCACAACGGCGCAACAATCAATACCGTGCGCTCTCTATCGGCGTCAAAGGTGGCGCGACCTTGTCGAAAGTCAATTTCCGGCCATCGGTGCGAGAAAAATACCTTACCGGCATAACGGCCGGAGCATCGGTACGCTACATCGAAGAAAAATATTTCGGAATCATCGGCGAAGTCAATTTTGCACAATTCGGATGGAATGAAGATTTCTCGCGGCAGAACCCAAATACCTACGCATACAGCCATACGATGAACTACATCACGGCAGCCATGCTCTCCCATATCTTTTTCGGAAACGAACCTATACGTTTCTTTATCAACATGGGGCCGCAAATAGGTTTTTACATCTCCGACAACTACACCTCCAATTTCGACATTTACGACCTACCCAACTTCTCGGAAAGCTGGGAAACGGGTCAATATCTCGAACCTATCAAGACAAAATTTGATTACGGCATAACGGCAGGCCTTGGACTGGAACTCAAACTGAAAAAACACAGCATCATTCTCGAAGGTCGTTACTATTACGGTCTGAACGACTTTTTCGAGAACAGCAAAGGCAAAGATGCCTATTTCTCGGCCTCGGCCCATCAACAGATTTCAGCGGCTATCGCCTATATGTTTCATATCAAGTAAAAGGGCACAAAAGGTCTATAAATGTAATGGGCGGTTCGATAATTTAAAATCGAACCGCCCATTAGTATTTCATCGGTCTACTGTCACTACAAACTCAAACTTGACTTCTTTTCACCGTTTTCATCTTTGATGAAAAAGCCAAAGGAGAGGTTTCATACAGATTTTACTGCACTAAGAAAGAATCGTCTGCTTCTTGGTCATCTTATGTATGTGACGCAATATAGCTACCACAGCAACGATAAAGGCCACCACATCGGCAACGGGAATACTCCACCACACGCCATCGGTACCATAATAACGGGGTAATATCAGCAAGCAAGGTATCAAAAACAACAATTGACGCGACAAGGAAAGGAAGATGGAAATCTGAGACTTTCCTATCGACTGGAAAAACTGAGTAATCACAATCTGCAAACCCACAATAAAGAATGCGGCACTCATGATACGCAACCCGTTGCGAGAAACCTCGAGCAACTCAGGACTATCGGTAAAGAAACTGACAATCACACCAGGCATCAGCTCATTGGCCAGGAATCCCACGGTCGTAATACACCCGCCGAAAATCAGTCCATAGTGCAGCGTCTGCTTCACCCGGTCGAAACGGTTGGCACCATAATTATACCCGATAATAGGCTGCATGCCCTGCGTCAATCCCAAAACCACCATCAGGAAGAGAGTCAACATGCGATTGACAATACCGTATGCCCCTATCGCCATATCGCCTCCGTAATTCTGCAACGAGGTATTGATAATAATCACCACTATACACGAACAGGCATTCATAAGGAATGGAGACATTCCTATTCCCAGAATGGAGGCAATAATGCGTCGACGCAACTTGAAATACCCTCTTGTAAAAGAGATGTAGTTGTTTTTGTTTAAAAAGTGAGACAAGACCCAAATCAAGCCTGTCAACTGAGCCAAGGCCGTTGCCCAAGCTGCACCCCGTATCCCCCATTTGAAAAGGAATATGAATATAGGTGCTGCCACTACGTTGACAGCAACGGTAAGAAACGAAGAGAGCATGGCTTTCCGCGGATATCCTGTTGCCCTCATGAGATTGTTCAATCCCACAAACAGATAGGCTATGGGGTTGGCAAACAGTATAACCTGCATGAAATCTCGGGCATAAGGCAATGTTTCGTGACTTGCTCCGAAAAACAGCAGTATGGGATCGAGAAAGATAAGTGTTACGATGGTGACCAATATACCGTTCACCAACAACAGTATGGTGGCATTGTGCAAAACCAAGGTAGCTCGTTGCACATCTTTCTGCCCCATGAAAATAGAACTTATTGTTGCACTGCCCACACCAACAAGGGTACAAAAAGCAATAATCAGATTCATCAGCGGGAATGTAATGGCAAGACCGGCTATTGCCATGGCTCCCACTCCATGGCCGATAAATATACTGTCGATGACGTTGTACAACGATACGACAGTCATGGCAATAATCGCAGGTAAAGAATACTCTACCAGCAACTTACCGATAGGCGCCGTACCCAAAATCTGAGGGGACTGATTACTCGGCATACAATATTTTCTTTTAATTCCTTTAACGACTGCAAAGGTAACAATTATTTGTGTAGTCGGCCTATTTTTATTTCCTTTGCGGCGTTAAACTAATACAATATTCTGATGAATAAACGTGTGGCTTTTCTTTTCGATCTCGACGGAGTCATCGTCGATACCGAACCTCAATACAGTATTTTTTGGGACAAAATAGGTAGTGAACTTCTACACAACACCGATCATTTCGGCATGAAAATAAAAGGGAACACACTGCGACAAATATTCGACCGGTTCTTTGCCGACCACAAAGAGTGGCAGGCAAAAATCGCAACAGACCTCCTGGCCTGGGAAAAAGCCATGCGTTTCGACTTGATACCTGGCATACGGGAATTTCTAGACAGTGTGCGCAAAGCCGGTATCGGCACAGCCATTGTCACTAGCTCCGATAACGAAAAGTTAAATAGTTTGTGGAAAGCTCACCCCGATCTTCGAGAATTTTTTGACACGGTCGTTTCGGCTGATGATATCACCCGGTCCAAACCCGACCCCGAAGGGTACCTGCTGGCCGCAAAACGGTTGAATGTGGCGCCGGAAAACGCTTTTGTGTTTGAAGATTCACTGGCCGGCCTGCAAGCCGGTCGCGCGGGAGGCATGACAGTCGTTGGTGTGGCAACGACACTCCCGGCAGAAAAAGTCGCTACACTTGCCGACGTCGTTATCGATAATTTCACGGGACATACGGCCGAAGAAATAATCGAGAAATAAAACTCCAAACAAAATTTTTTATCTTCCAGATTGGCCCATTAAGAGTAACGGTCAAGAACAATCGGGGTGATGATAGCGCCCCTTCTGCTCAGATATATGACCATACTCTATGGCCCTGCAAGGGCAACGATGTATGCAGGCGAGGCACTGCACGCACCCTTTCTTCTGCCATTGTGGCCGACCTGCCGCACCGGCGGTTATCACTCCGGTCGGGCATAGCCGGATACACTTTCCGCATCTGATACACGCATCCGTTGCATAAAACCGATTTTGCGAACGGGCATATTTTATAAACATCGGGTAAAGCACACTCTTCAACGTGGGCCATTTTCCGGAGAAATAGAGCTTGTGCCCCCCACCCTTTCTCCCCGCATCGGCAATCTCGTGCACACGTGCCGATGCCGTCGACAATTTTTCCTGTTCTACGGGCGGAGTGTCTACATCGAAACCGGGCAAGAGAATATAGTTGTTGGGCATCTGCACCGAAAAGGCCGACGTCAAAACCACCCCTCTGCGGCGTAACTGTTTGTCCACGATTCTGTCTGCGTGCCCGCAATCATCACCGCACACACATACAGCATAAACCGGCTGTCCCACATACCCGTCTAACGACATCTGCCAGATAAAATCATACATGGGCGCTGCCGGCCCCCAGGAATGTATAGGAAAGACCAGAAAAAGTGGCTCATCAGGTAAAAAAACTTTCGCTTGCAAAACCGATTCATCGGCCGGAGACACCGACCGGCACGACAGCCCAAAGATATCGGCCAACTGCCGTGCTACCCAACGTGAATTTCCTGTTGCCGAGAAATAAAGAACCATGTTTCTATTTTTATGCAAACGTGTCGACAACCTGACGCAAAGCCACCAAACGGCCCAACAATGAATCCAGCCGGTGAAGCGGAAGCATGTTGGCACCATCGGATTTCGCCTTGGAAGGTTCGGGATGAGTCTCCATAAACAGGCCGTCAACCCCTACGGCTATACCGGCGCGGGCAATAGTCTCGATGAGTCGCGGCACACCACCGGTTATACCGCTTGTCTGGTTGGGTTGCTGCAACGAATGGGTTACATCGAGAACAACGGGAAAACCGAAACTCTGCATCTGAGGTATTCCCCGATAGTCGACAATGAGGTCCTGATAGCCAAAGGTTGTACCCCGCTCGGTAAGCATGACATGATTATTACCCGACTCCACAATTTTACCGGCAGCAAACTGCATGGCTTCGGGCGAAAGGAACTGACCTTTCTTGATGTTGACCGTTTTCCCGGTACGGGCAGCGGCCACAAGCAGGTCGGTCTGTCGGCACAAAAAGGCCGGAATCTGCAACACATCGACATACTCGGCTGCCATGGCGGCCTCATCGGCCGTGTGAATATCGGTTACCACCGGTACATCAAATGTTTCATGCACCTTGCGCAGGATGCGCAACGCCTTTTCATCGCCGATCCCGGTAAAGGAGTCGAAACGCGAACGGTTGGCCTTACGGTACGAGCCTTTGAATATATAAGGGATATTCCACTTGTCGGTAATTTTCACAATTGTCTCGGCTATGCGCATGGCCATCTCTTCACCTTCAATGACGCACGGCCCGGCCATAAGAAAAAAGAGATGTGAATCGGTATGTTTCAGTTGTTCGAGTTGGGGATACATAACTATCTTTTTAGGTAATTATTTTTTCATCATATTTATCACATGGAGGGTATGGCAAGCAACCATACCGGCCGTTTCGGTACGCAATCGACTATCACCCAATGATATGGGACGGAATCCATTGGCAAGAGCACACGTCACCTCTTCGGGGCTGAAATCGCCTTCGGGCCCTATCAATACGAGAGCATTGTGCCCCGGGTGGTAAAGGTCTGTCAGCAACACCCGCTCACCTTCGCCGCAATGGGCAATATATTTATCTCCATCGAAGGGGCGTTCGACGAAACGTCGGAAATCGGTCATTTCTTCGACGACGGGACATACCGCTTTGAGCGACTGCTTCATGGCCGAGACAGCAATTTTTCGCAATCGATCGGTTTTCAGTTCCTTTCTCTCGGAATAGCGGCAAAGTAAGGGCGTAATAATATCGACTCCTATTTCGGTACATTTCTCCACAAGCCACTCCATGCGGTCGAGATTCTTGGTGGGAGCCACGGCAAGGTGCAACTTAAAGCCCCACGAAGGTGGTGCTGGAATGGTCTCGACGATGTGTACCGAACAATGCTTGGGGTGCGCCAGAGCAATGACAGCCCGGTAAAAGGTTCCGGCACCGTCGGCGAGCATCACCTCATCGCCTTCGGAAAGGCGCAACACCTTCACACAGTGATGCGACTCCTCTTCGGGCAATTCGCCCGTAACAGCAATATCCGGGGTATAAAATATATGCATTTTTCTCTGTTGTTTGAATCGATGAGCCTGATTTGGACTTTCACTCGACAGCCATGAGACCACTGCGCAAAGGTAATAAATTAGTGCCGATATATTAAATAGAACCGAAAATACAAGCCAATAAAAAGACGAGGTGCATTGACTACGGTTTAGGATTTAAGTTTAAGGCGAATCACTTTCTTCTCGTCGTTTCAATTCCTGCTGTATGCGAGCGGCCTTTTCATACGCCTCTTTATCGATGGCTTGCTGCAAACACCGCTTCAATTCATCGGTACTATACGACTCAATGGTAAACTTTTTAAGAGGGGTCACATCATCTTCATAAGCTGATGAAGGCGATGAAATATCTATGGGGTCGGGTGTTATCCCCGCACTATCCAAAACAGAATAGGTGGTGAATATGGGTGCATGCAAACGCATGGCCAAAGCTATGGCATCTGAAGCCCGCGCATCAATGTGAACTTCTCTTTCTCCGTTATCAAAAATCATTTCGGTCGAGAAAATACCGGCCTCATAATGATATATGAAAACCTCCCGCAACTCTATACCAAAAGCCCTAGATAACGATGAGAACAAATCGTGCGTAAGTGGTCGCCGAGGCACAACCCGCTGTATAAATGCCATGATAGACTGTGCCTCGGCCAATCTTATGGCTATTGGGATTTGACGCACACCGCCTTCTTCTACCATGATGAGTATATAGGTTTCTGGCTGTTCTCTGTTATAGGTTATTCCCAAAACATTCAACGCTACCTTATCGTCCATACCGGAATTGTTCTTATACTATAACGACTGATATTTATCTTTGGTTGCACAAACGAAATTCTTTGACAACTCAACTCCGTCAATTTTCTATCAGCATCGCTCTCGATAGTGACCATGGAACCTACGGCAACAAGTTGTACCAGTCGCTTCACATCGTCGTTATGCAGGCGTATGCACCCTTCGCTGCAACGGGTTCCTATCGACTCGGGAAAACAGGTGCCATGGATACCAATGCCTGAAAAACCGCTTACGCCCAACCGGATAAAATAAGGTCCATATGCCTCTTGTATGAGGCCTTTCCCGTCGCCGAAATCATGAGCCCAATACGAAGAGTTCTGTATCTGAATAATGGGAAATTCACCCTCGGGCGTACGGTTGTCACCACTCTTCTGCTTGTCGCCACGCACCTTTCCGCAACCTATGGCACAGCGCATCAATACGCAATTGTTCCGGTCGTAAACGGTAAGCTGCATTGAGGACTTGGAGATATGGATACGATTTGTCGCCTTACCCTGCGCCACCAATTCTCCGGCACACATGCACAGACACATAGCTACCATATATGCCAACTTTCTGTACATAATTCTGTACGTCTCTTTAAATACATATTTTCGGAGTGTAAATATAAGGAGAAAATCAACGATAATTCAATATTTTCACATTATTCGCCCCTAATTTCTCTTTTTTATTACCTTTGTCTGTATATTTTTATTTTGTGATGCAGATTTCCGAAATTCTCGATAAAAGGGTCATGGTTCTCGACGGAGCCATGGGCACCATGATTCAACAATACGGGCTCACCGAAGCCGATTTCAGAGGCCAACGATGTGTCCATGCCGCTACGCCGCAAAAGGGCA
This sequence comes from uncultured Bacteroides sp., assembly GCA_905210875.1. Lineage (GTDB taxonomy): Bacteria > Bacteroidota > Bacteroidia > Bacteroidales > UBA11471 > Caccoplasma. The sequence continues at coordinate 34,737 of CAJLYN010000002.1, forward strand.
ACAACGACCTGCTGTGCCTTACCCAGCCACAAATCATTACGGCCATACACAAGGCCTACCTCGCTGCCGGAGCCGACATCATAGAGACCAACTCGTTCAATGCCAACCGCATATCGATGAGCGACTACGATATGCAGGACATGGTTGCGGAGATAAATTTCGAAGCAGCACGCCTCGCCCGCAAAGCGGCCGACGCATATACGGCACAGACTCCCGACAAGCCTCGCTTCGTGGCTGGCTCGATAGGGCCGACCAACAAGACCTGCTCGATGTCGCCCGACGTCAACGACCCCGCACTTCGCACCTTGACCTTCGACACTCTTGCCGAAGCCTACCGGGAACAAATTTCCGCTCTCATCGACGGGGGCGTCGATGTGCTGCTCATCGAGACCATATTCGATACGCTCAATGCCAAGGCCGCCCTCTATGCCGCCGATGAGGTGATGCAGGAAAAAGGCCGGAAAGTTCCTGTCATGCTCTCGGTTACCCTCTCCGACACGGGTGGGCGAACTCTGTCGGGACAGACACTGGATGCTTTCCTCGCTTCGGTACAGCATGCCGACCTGCTGTCGGTGGGGCTGAACTGCTCTTTCGGCGCACGCGACATGAAACCGTTCTTGAAACAGTTGGCCGAGACCGCATCTTATTACATATCGGCCTATCCCAACGCCGGACTACCCAACCGATTCGGGCAGTACGACGAAACGCCCGAAACCATGGCAGCACAAATAGAGGATTTTCTCGATGAGAAATTAGTCAATATCGTGGGGGGCTGCTGCGGTACCACACCGGCCCACATCGCCGCCATCGCCCGCCTGGCCGCCCAGGCCACACCTCATCGGCCGGTACATGGCAAGCCCGGGCTCTACTTGTCGGGACTGGAAGAGCTGAAAGTCATACCCGAGAACAACTTCATCAATATAGGCGAACGTTGCAACGTGGCCGGGTCGCGCAAGTTCCTGCGTCTCATCTCGGAAAAGAATTACGAAGAAGCCTTGGACATAGCCCGTAAACAGGTCGAAAACGGTGCCCAAATCATCGATATCAACATGGACGATGCCATGCTCGACGCCCAAAGCGAGATGGTAACCTTCCTGAATCTCATTGCGTCGGAACCCGACATCTGCCGGGTTCCCGTCATGATAGACTCCTCAAAATGGGCTGTTATCACGGCCGGACTGAAATGTGTGCAGGGGAAAGGCATTGTCAACTCCATCAGTCTGAAAGAGGGCGAAGAGCTCTTTCTTGCCCACGCCCGCGAGATACACCGCTTGGGTGCAGCCATGGTGGTCATGGCCTTCGACGAGAACGGACAGGCCGACAGCTACGACCGCAAAATCGAGGTCTGTCGCCGCGCCTATGAATTGCTTACAAGCAACGGCATAGCCCCCGACGACATCATCTTTGACCCCAACGTCCTCGCCCTGGCCACCGGCATTGAAGAGCATCTCAACTACGGCATCGACTTTATCCGTGCCGTAAAATGGATCAAAGAAAACCTGCCCGGAGCCAAAGTGAGTGGAGGCATCAGCAACCTCTCCTTCTCGTTCCGCGGCAACAACTACCTGCGCGAGGCGATGCACGCCGTCTTCCTCTTTCACGCCATACAGGCCGGCATGGACATGGCCATCGTCAACCCGGCTACCGCAGTTACCTATGCCGACATTCCCAGTGACCTGCTCGAACGCATCGAAGATGTCATCTTCAACCGTAGAGCCGATGCTACCGAACGACTCATTGAAGCTGCCGAAACCCTAAAAAACACATCGACAGCCGCCCAGGAGCACAAGCCCGCCGACGTGCGCGAAAACATGTCTCTCGACGAACGGCTTGAATATGCTCTCGTAAAAGGATTGGGCGACCGGCTCGAAACCGACCTGCACGAGGCTCTCTCGCTCTATGGCAGCGCCGTAAAAATCATTGAAGGGCCGCTCATGGAGGGCATGAATCGCGTGGGACAGCTCTTCGGCGAAGGCAAGATGTTCCTGCCACAGGTGGTAAAAAGCGCCCGCACCATGAAACAGGCCGTCGCCATCTTGCAGCCCTATATCCCGACACAGCAGGAGAATACCCGCAAAAACGGGAAATTCCTGCTGGCTACGGTCAAGGGCGATGTTCACGACATCGGAAAAAACATTGTTGCCGTGGTGCTCGGCTGCAACAACTACGACATCATCGACCTCGGCGTCATGGTGCCTACCGAAACCATCATCGAGACTGCCTTGCGTGAAAACGTCGACATCATCGGTGTGAGTGGCCTCATCACCCCCTCGCTCGAAGAGATGTGCCACATTGCCGAAGCCATGGAAAAGGCCGGCATGAAAATTCCGCTTATGGTGGGAGGTGCAACCACGTCGAAACTGCATACCGCCGTAAAAATTGCGCCACTGTACAGCGGTCCGGTTATTCACACCCGCGATGCCGCGCAGATTCCCGTCGTTGCCGCCCGGTGGCTCAACCCCCAGACACACGAGCAATTCCTGGCTGAACTTCGCCATGAACAAGAAGAGCTGCGACGTTCGATCGAGAACCGGCACGACACGCTGGTTTCTCTTGCCGAGGCCAACGCACAAGCCTTTGCCGCCGACTGGGCCGGCTACAAGCCTACCGCACCACAGGCAACCGGTGAAATCAGAGAAGAACGTCTTACCATAAAAGAGGTACGCCCCTTCATCAACTGGAAATATTTCCTCCACACCTGGCGTCTCACCGGCAATGCCCGACCCGACGATTGCAGCTGCGAACAGTGCAAGGCCCAACTGCCCTCGACCGCTACGACCGAAGAACGATTGAAATCGCAAGAAGCCGACCGGCTCCTTCGTGAAGCCGGAGAATGGCTCGACCGGCTCGAAAAGAATGAAAGAGACCTCTTCCTGCAAGCCCGCTTCGCCATTTTTGCCGCCAACAGCCGCGAAAACCAAATTGTTCTCCATACTCCCCAAGGCGACACAACAATACCGTGCCTGCGGCAACAAAAGAAGAAACCCGAGGGAACATTCTTTGCCCTGTCGGATTTTGTACTGCCCGAAAACAGCGAGAACCGTACCGACTACACAGGTGCCTTCGTGGTAACCATCAGCCGTGAACTGAACCGCCAAGTCGAACTGTCCAAACAGAGCAACGACCACTATGCCTCGCTCCTGCTGCAATCGCTCTGCGACCGACTTGTCGAAGCCGCCACCGAATGGCTGCACTACCGCATCCGCACCCGATACTGGGGATACATGCCCATGGAGAAACCCCATGTAGCATCGCTCCTGTCGCAACATTACCAAGGCATACGTCCGGCCGTAGGATACCCTTCTCTGCCCGACCAGTCGCTCAGTTTCACTCTCGATACTCTGCTCGATTTCAAAAAGATAGGCGTTACGGTTACCGAAAACGGTGCCATGTACCCCAGTGCCACCGTATCGGGGCTACTCATCGCCCATCCGCAATCGACCTACTTCCACATCGGAAGCATCGACGACGAACAACGCAAGCGCTATTGCCAGGAACGCGGATACAGTATCGAAGAGTCATACAAATGGCTTTCGCTCTCCTGAACCAAATGCGCCAACAGTCTGTTCTAGTATATCGTTATATCCCTATATCTATTAACTTCTAACACTAAAAAATTATGGCTACTGTAACATTTCAAAAACAGCCGGTGCATACCTGCGGTGAACTGCCTCAAGTTGGGTCAATGGCTCCTGTATTCGAGTTGGTTAAAGGCGACCTCTCTACTCTGACAAACAAAGATCTGAAAGGGAAACGCATAGTACTCAACATTTTCCCAAGTCTCGACACCAGCGTGTGCGCCACTTCGGTGCGTAAATTCAACCAGATGGCTGCACAGATGGTCAATACGGTTGTGCTGGCGGTATCCAAAGACCTGCCTTTTGCCCAATCGCGCTTCTGCACGACCGAAGGCATCAAAAACGTCATTCCCGTCTCGGCTTTCCGCTCGGCTGCATTCGGAAAAGAATACGGTGTAGAACTTATCAACAGCCCGCTCGCCGGACTGTTGGCTCGAGCCGTTGTCGTCCTCGACGAATCGGGAAAAATCATCTACGAAGAACTCGTTCCCGAGATCACACATGAACCCAACTACGAAGCTGTGCTGAACGCACTGAAATAGTCCTACCATAAAATTCATAAGCAATGAGGCCGGAACATACGCTCCGGCCTCATTGCTTATTTTTACACGCCTTTATCGGAATACTTTCAACCTGTATTCCAACGGCGAAACCTCTTTCTCACCCGGAGCTTGCAACGGATTACCAAAAGGCATCTGGGCATTCAATTGCCACGATGGCGGCAACTTCCACTCCTTGGCAACAACCTCGTCGACCAACGGATTATAGTGTTGCAACGATGCCCCGAATCCCATATCCTCCAACAGAGTCCACACGGCCAACTGGTGCATGGCTGCCGTCTGCTGCGACCAGACAGGAAAGCGGTCGGCATAGAGCGGAAAGTCTTGTTGCAACTTCTCTACAACCGATATATCTTCGAAAAAGAGTACCGTGCCACAACCGGCTTCAAAAGAGACATCAATCTTTTTCTCGGTTTTTCCAAAACTTCCGGCTGGTACTATCTCCCGCAACACACTCTTGGTAAGCTCCCAAAACCGCCGATGCGCCTCGTCACACAAAAGGACAATACGCGTCGACTGCGAATTAAACGACGAAGGCAAACAGGTCAATACGTTTCCCAACATCGTCTCTATCTTATCGTGTGGCACAAGCCACTTATTTCCTATGGCATAATAGCTGCGGCGGTTGCGCAGCGCCTCTTCAAACGAGCGTTTCATACTTTATATTTTTTACAAGAAAACAATTTTTCACCTTCCAATGTTTTCGTAATTTCTCAATGACAGCAACTCCCGTCTATGCATTAAAACATGGTTTTCATAAAAATGGGTGTCTGCCAATAAGACAGACACCCCAAATTCATAGCACAATATTATCTTACTCTTTCTTGGCTCTCATACTAGTCTTTATCAGATAAACAATCAATGCCAGATAAAGAATCAGACCGAGCGACTGGGAAAGGGTCTCGTTCATGGAACAAGAATACTCAAATCCGGCAAAACGTATGGCAGCACTCACCACACCCATCAAGGCACCGCCGGCTATGAATCCCGAAGCCAAGAGCGTACCCTTTTCAAGACGGGCCTTGTTAAGAGCCTTGTCGGTCGAACGTGTGGAGACATACCAACTGATGAGTCCGCCGACTACCAGCGGCGTATTCAATTCCAACGGAATAAACATACCGAGAGCAAATGCCAATGCAGGAACTTTAAGCAGTGTCAGCAGCAAGGCTATCACGGCCCCTATCCCGTAAAGAGCCCAAGGGGCTCCCTGTCCCGACATCAACGGTTGTATGACGGCCGCCATGGCATTGGCCTGAGGAGCCGCCAAAGCATTTTCACCGGTAAAGCCATAGGTCTTGTTGAGAATAATCATCACACCACCGACGGTAGCAGCAGCCACCAGTGTACCGACAAATTTCCAGGTCTCCTGCTTGGCCGGAGTCGTACCCATCCAATAACCTATTTTAAGGTCGGTCACCAAAGCTCCGGCTGTCGACAAGGCTGTACATACAACGCCACCGATAATCAAGGCAGCAACCATACCGTCCTTGCCCGAAAGCCCGGATGCCACCAGCACGACCGATGCCAATATAAGTGTCATCAACGTCATTCCCGACACCGGGTTGGTACCCACAATGGCTATTGCATTAGCTGCCACTGTCGTAAAGAGGAAGGCAATGAGCGTTACCACCACAAAGGCAATAAGAGCCTGCATAAAGTTATGGATGACACCGAAATAGAAAAACAGGAAAATGGCAACAAGGGTAATGACTATCGAAAAGAGCAAAATCTTCATGCTGATATCGCGCTGAGTACGTTTCACTCCGGCTCCAACAGCGGCCGCCTGCCCTTTCAGTTCTCGCGAAGCCAACCCAACAGCACTGCGTATCACTCCCCAAGAGCGCACAATACCGATGATACCGGCCATGGCTATACCGCCGATACCGATGTAACGGGCATAGGTCGTGAAGATTTGTTCCGGAGTCATCTGCGATACGGTAAGGGCAACATCGCCGCTGTTCAGGTTCAGAACCGTATCGCCCCAAAGAAGGTCAAACCCTGGGATAAGCAGGAACCAGACAAAGATGGAACCGGCACAGATGATAAGGCTGTATTTCAGACCCACAATATATCCGAGGCCCAAAACCGCCGCACCTGTATTGACCTTGAACACCAACTTGGCCTTCTCGGCCACAACATCGCCAAAGGGCAGAATACGGGTGGTAAGCACTTCGCTCCACCAGCCGAATGTCGACAGCATAAAATCATAAAGGCCACCTACCAGTCCGGCAAAAATCAACGGACGGGCCTGGTTTCCGCCTTTCTGGCCCGAAACAAGAATCTGAGTAGTGGCTGTTGCCTCGGGGAAAGGATACTTGCCATGCATATCCGACACGAAATATTTATCAAGAAGAGAATACCCAACACACCGCCCAACAGCGAACTCAGAAAAACTTGTAGGAATCCGGCCGACAAACCAGGTATGATATACAGAGCCGGCAGGGTAAAAATGACTCCGGCTACCACGGTTCCCGAACAGGCTCCGATAGACTGTATGATGACATTCTCGCCCAAACCGTTTTTGCGCTTGAATGCCGAGGAAAGTCCCACGGCAATGATGGCAATGGGTATGGCTGCCTCAAATACCTGACCCACTTTCAGTCCCAGGTAGGCAGCGGCTGCCGAGAAAAGTATGGCCATGACAATACCCCAAGATACCGACCAAGGAGTAACCTCCCGGTAATTACGGTCGGGCGACATGATGGGGTGATACTCCTCGCCCGGCTCCAATTCACGAAACGCGTTCTCCGGCAAATCTACCGGCTCTTTCTCATTCTCTTTCATTGTATTCTTTCAAATTTTCCTGTTAAATTCCAAAAACATGGCGCAAGTTAGCCATTTTTACAGAAATTCACATCACAAACCGGGGAATATCGAAAAATATATTTACATTCGTCGAAAAAACAAGGAACTTCTTCTAATGAAAGATATACTCCATTTCCTGCGTGAACTACGCACGCACAATAATCGGGAGTGGTTCAACGCCCATAAAAAAGAATATACCGAACTACGCACAAGGTTTGAGACATATGTCAACCAACTCATCGGCCTAATAGGCGACAAAGACGACGAGCTGCACGGCCTTGAAGCCTCGTCGTGCCTGTACCGCATATACCGCGACATACGATTTTCGCCCGACAAGACACCCTACAAGACCCACTTTGCCGCCTATATGGCCAAAGGAGGGAAAAGCAGTCCACGTGCAGGGTACTATCTGCACATAGAGCCGGGAAACTGTCTGCTGTGCGGAGGCATCTGGTGCCCGCAACCACCTCTGCTGAAAGCCCTGCGACAATCGGTCTACGACAACTGCGACGAATTTCTGGAAATACTCCATGAACCAGCGTTCCTGAAAATATATCACGGGCTCGACAACGAACGAGCCCTGAAAGTAATGCCACGACCTTTCCCAAAAGACTTTCCCTATCCCGAACTGTTGAAACAGCGAGACTATCTGGCCTATGCCTCGAAAGACGACGCATTCTTCGAATCGGGAGACTGGTTGCATCGCACGGCCGAAGAACTGCTCGTGTTACATCCATTCAATCAATTTTTAAACTATACTTACGATGAATTGAACGGATAATGCCCGCATATTCGCACCTAATATCGATTTCTACACCTTTACGAGACAATATTCCTCATCGTATTTCTCCATTTGTTTCTACCTTTGGAGTCTACTAACTATTAACCCATACAACACCATGAAAAAAATTTTCCTGTTTTCATTATGCCTGACCCTTATTCAACTCTCTTGGGCCAAAACATACGACATAAAAAAATTGGGAGCCGACACAACCGGTAAAAAGGCCTGTACCGAATTGATAAACGAAACCATAGAAAAAGCTTCACAAGAAGGCGGAGGCACCCTCTATTTCCCAGCAGGAAACTATCTGACTGCCACCATTGAAATGAAAAGCAATATTACCCTGCACATCGAATCTGGGGCAACAATACGATTCTCTGATAATTTCGAAGACTATCTGCCGTTTGTAAAGATTCGCTGGGAAGGGACCGTCATGAATACCCTTTCTCCACTCATCTATGCTCACAACGCCGATAACCTCACCATTACCGGCCGTGGCACCCTCGACGGAAACGGTTTTAAATGGTGGGCCTGGGAAAGTGGAGTAAGAAAAATTATCAACGAAAACGGCGGTAAGTTACCCGATAATCAGAAAAACAAACTGCAACGCATGTGGGAAGAAGCCAACGCCGGATTGGAAGTATCGGATTATTACAAAGAAGCCTTGGAACGCCGTATGTTCCGTCCGCCTTTTGTACAATTCTTTGAGTGTACCAATATTCTCATCGAGAATGTAAAATTCATCAACTCACCCTTCTGGACCATAAACCCCGCATTTTGCGACAACGTGGTAGTACAGGGTGTAACGATAAAAAACCCCGATAAAAACCCCAAAGGGCCCAATACCGACGGTATCAATCCCACCTCCTGCCGCAACGTGCGCATCTCAAACTGCTTTGTGAGCGTAGGCGATGACTGCATCACCATCAAGTCGGGCCGCGACGCCGACGGTCGCAAGTACGGGAAAGCCTGCGAAAACATAACCATTACCAACTGTGTCATGCTCTCGGGTCATGGCGGTGTAGTCATCGGCAGTGAAATGTCGGGCGGCGTAAAACGGGTTACCATCTCCAACTGCGTATTCGACGGTACCGATGCCGGTATACGGCTGAAAGCCTCCCGCGGACGTGGCGGTGTGGTAGAACAAATCCGTGTCGACAACATCGTCATGCGCAACATACAGCGCAACGCCTTTATCTTCGATCTCTTCTACGATAAAACCTCGAAAGTTGAACCCGTAAGCGAACGCACTCCCGTGTTCCGCAACATACACCTGAGCAACATTACCGGTCGCGAAATCAAACAAATAGGTTATATCAGCGGTATCGAAGAGATGCCAGTGCAGAACCTCTCGTTCAACAACATCAACATGGAGGCAAAAATCGGGTTCATCGTCGACACCGCCAAAGGCATCTATTTCAATAATGTTGAATTCTCGGTCGAGAAAGGCTCTCCCTGGCAGTTCTCCAACAGCGAGAACATCATTCTCAACAACGTGCGCACCCGTTACCCGATCGATGGTACACCCGTCATTACATTCGACCATGTAAAAAATGCCTTTATCAACAACTGCATACAAATAGAACCGGTTTCTGAATTTATTCGAGCCGAAAACAGCGAAATAAAGGAAGGCAACAACAACTTCATAACGGTCAAGTAATCGAAATCCTATTCGGTAAATTCCATCAGGCCAGTCCATAAATTTACGGACTGGCCTGATTTTTATTATATATTCTACCAAAACATTCATCGAAAACATCATATTACACATGAGAATAGGCTTAAAAACGCAATTTTCTAGTATTAAAAAAACAGCAAGAGAAGTTTTTCCTTACCTTTGCGGCCAAATATAGAAATACGGCATCGTTTTTTCCTATGTACCAATAATGGCAATAAGCAGCTCACTGAGGAAAGTCGAC
>CAJLYN010000003.1 GCA_905210875.1 uncultured Bacteroides sp.
CCGCCAAGATGGTGGTTCTCGATGCAGCAGGTCGTACGGTTTATACCTGTTACAAACGGCATCAGGCTGCTGTGCGTCCTTTGTTGGATCTCTTTTTTGACGAACTGAAACAACGCTTTCCGGGTGCCTCCTGCCAATTCTCCCTCACGGGTAGTGTGGGTATGGGAGTTGCCGAGCGCTGCGGGATTCCTTTTGTACAAGAGGTTGTGGTGGCCACCCGTTATGTGTCGGAGTTTTATCCGCAAGTGGGGTCGATTATCGACATAGGAGGCGAAGATGCCAAGGTGGTTTTTCTGCATAAAGATAAGCCGGCCGATTTGCGCATGAATGGAAATTGTGCCGGTGGAACGGGTGCTTTTATTGACCAAATGGCCTTGTTGCTGGGAGTTCCCGTCGAGGCCATGAGCGATTTGGCCATGCAGGCTCATACCGTTTATCCCATTGCATCGCGGTGTGGAGTTTTCTCCAAGACCGATGTTCAGAATCTCTTGGCCAAGAATGTCGATAAGGCCGACGTTGCCGCTTCGGTGTTTCATGCCGTGGCGGTGCAAACGATGGTAACCTTGTCGCGAGGTAATGACTTGTCGCTCCCGGTGCTGTTTTGTGGCGGTCCGTTGACTTTTGTCCCGGCCTTGCGTAAGGCATTTATCGATTATCTGCATTTGCGCCCCGAAGAGTGGGTGGTACCAGAGAACAGTCATCTTATTCCTGCATGGGGTGCGGCTTTGTCGTGTGAAGAGGCGTTATACCGTCCGCTTGATGAGTGGTTGACTCGTTGGCACGAAAATGCACAGGAAGATACGGAGCGACCTGCGTTGCCTCCTATTTTTGCTGATGAAAAAGTGTATAACTGCTGGAAAGAGGCTAAATCGGTTTTGACGATAGAACGTGCCGAGTGGAAAGCCGGCATACAGGAGGTTTATTTGGGAATTGATTCTGGTTCTACGACTACAAAGATAGTTTTACTCACCGATGATGATAAACTTCTCTTTACCTATTATACACCCAATAATGGTAATCCGGTTCTTGCCGTGAAAGAAGGATTGGCGTCGATGCAGGCCCATGCGCTTACCCATTCGACATCGCTTCATATTGCCGGGAGTTGTGTTACCGGGTATGGCGAAGAGTTGATAAAGGCTGCTTTCGGTCTTGATGCCGGTATTATAGAGACGATGGCTCATTATATGGCGGCTCGACGGTTCGACTCTTCTGTGTCGTTTATTCTCGATATCGGAGGCCAGGATATGAAGGCCATATTTGTCGATAAGGGCGTGCTCACACACATGGAGATAAACGAGGCCTGTTCGTCGGGTTGTGGCTCGTTCATCGAGACCTTTGCCCGCTCTTTGGGGTATGAGGTTTCCGATTTTGCCCACATGGCCGCGTTGGCAGCCCGACCTTGCGATTTGGGTACACGCTGCACGGTGTTTATGAATTCAAAAGTGAAGCAAGTCCTGCGCGAAGGTGCTACGGTGGGCGATATTGCCGCCGGGCTGGCCTATTCTGTGGTAAAAAATTGCCTTTATAAGGTATTGAAGATAAATGACCTCTCTTCAATGGGCGAACACATTGTGGTGCAAGGCGGTACCATGCGCAACGATGCTGTGGTAGGCGCTTTGGAGAAATTGATTGGGAAAACGGTCTGTCGCAGCGATTGTCCCGAACTCATGGGGGCTTATGGTTGTGCCTGGTATGCCAAGTCGCATGGGCATGTTTGTCAGGCGACAACACCCGACACATTAATACAGGGTGCGGTTTATTCTACTCGCCCGTTGACCTGCCGGGGTTGTACCAACCGCTGCCGGATAACCCGCTATGATTTTTCCGGTGGACGGTCGTATTATTCGGGAAATAAGTGTGAAAAATATTTTTCAAATCGGGGCGAGTCTTTGTCTAAAGGAATCAATGCTTATGAAGAGAAGGTCCGATTGCTTTTCGACCGACCGTCGCTTGCCGAGGGGCGATTGACCATTGGTATTCCCCGGTGCCTGAATATGTATGAAGATTATCCTTTCTGGCACACACTTTTTACAACGGCCGGAATACGTGTCGTGTTGTCTTCTCCATCGAGTCATGAGGCATACGAGGCCTCCGCACGATGGGTAATGTCCGATAATATCTGTTTCCCGGCCAAATTGGCCCACAGCCACATTCAGGATCTTTGCCGGCAAGGGGTCGATCGCATATTCTTTCCTTTCGTCGTCTATGAGCATCAAGCCGACAAACAACGTATCAACAGTTACAATTGTCCGGTTGTCTCGGGCTATTCCGAAGTGTGTAAGAAGGTTATGCCGTTGAATGTACCATTGGATACGCCGGCCATTACATTCAAAGAAGAGAAATCTTTGTTCCGACAGTGTGAGGCTTATTTGTCTGCTCTTGGAGTGTCTGGTGCTGTCATCAAAACAGCTTTCCGAGCCGCCTGGCAGGCTCAACACGACTATGATGTATCAGTGGCTTCATATATGCAACGGGTGGCCGATGAGAATCGCTTGTCAGGCAGGCTTACCATATTGCTGGCCGGACGACCTTATCATGCCGACAGTCTCATACAACACAAGATTGCAGACATGATAGCTTCCATGGGTGTCGATGTGATTACCGACGACGTGGTGCGTCTCGAAGACTCCATGCCGTTGGAGTCGCGATTTATTTCTCAATGGGCCTACCCCAATCGCATCCTTGCTGCAGCCCGTTGTGCAGCCCGGCGAGGTGTCGAGGTGCAGTTTGTGCAATTGACCTCTTTTGGTTGCGGTCCTGATGCCTTTCTGGTCGATGAGGTGAAAGAGTTGTTGCACCGTTATGCAAAGAGCTATACGCTGTTGAAAATCGATGATGTGAGTCACATAGGTTCAATACGTTTGCGGGTACGTTCGCTCATAGAGAGCCTTAGGATGCAGGCCGCGGCGGTATCTCATCATACGTCTTTCGTAACGACACCGCCATATACCCCGGCCGACAGATTCAGAAAAATTATTGTACCCTATTTCACGCCATTTATTTCACCGTTAGTGCCTTCGGTTTTCCGCCTGGCAGGTTACGATGTTGAAGTTTTGCCCATGAGTGATGGTGTGGCGGCCGATTACGGATTGCGCTATGCCAACAATGAGGTCTGTTACCCAGCCACATTGATAGTCGGCGACATTATAAAAGCATTCAAGGAGGGCCGTTACAATCCTTCAACAACGGCGGTAGCCATGACGCAGACCGGAGGCCAGTGCCGGGCTACGGGCTATTTGGCTTTGATAAAAAAGGCCCTTGTCGATGCCGGTTATTCCGAGGTACCTGTTATTTCGGTATCCTGGGGCGATGCATTGGACAATCCTCAGCCCGGTTTCCGCGTCAATTGGCTCAAATTATTGCCTGTGGCTCTCGATGCCATACTGTATTCCGATTCTGTTGCCAAGTTTTATTACGCGGCGGCAGGCCGGGAGAAAACGCCCGGTATTGCGGCGCAGCTCCGTGATGAATACCTCGAAAAAGCCTGTCGGGCCATAGAACAGAACAAGTCGGGAGAACTGCTCCGATTGGTGGGTGAGGCAGCCCGTCGTTTTGCCGATGCTACCGATATCGGAGTATCGTTGCCGAAAGTTGGAGTGGTCGGAGAGATTTTTCTTAAATTTCATGCTTTTGCACAGAAGAATGTCTCTTCGTGGTTGTTACAACAGCATATCGAGGTGGTTCCGCCTACGCTTACCGAGTTCTTTATGCAGACCTTTGTCAATCGTCAGGTCAACAGGGAGAATCATTTATCCACGCGGAAATTGTCCGATACACTTCTGCGGCACTTTTATACCTTGATATATCATCGTATCGACAAGTACAATCGTGCGGCATCGGCCTTTCCACTTTTTACGCCATTCCCCGATATTTTCAAATTGGCCCGTGCCGGAGAAGAAGTAGTTCCGTTGTACACCCAGTTTGGAGAGGGGTGGTTATTGCCGGCCGAGATTGTTTCCATGGCACATAGGGGCATCAATCATGTTATTAGTTTGCAACCGTTTGGTTGCATTGCCAACCATATTGTGTCAAAAGGTGTAGAAAAGAAGATAAAAGAATTGTATCCCCACATGAATATGTTGTCGCTTGATTTTGACAGCGGTGTGAGCGATGTGAATGTAGTTAATAGAATGTTGTTGTTTATTAATGGAATAGGAAAAGAAAATGGATAGTTCGACACCCATGGAAGAGAAAATTGTGGAGGTTGCCAAGCAGGTCTTTCTGGAGAATGGATATGAAATGACCAGCATGAGCGATATTGCAACCCGTGCGGGCATCAATAGACCTACACTGCATTATTATTTTCGTACCAAAGAGCGTATGTTCCAGGCTGTCGCTGCTCCCATACTTGACGATTTTATCCCTCAGGTAGAGACAATTATTATGTCTGAGAGCCCTTTTATGGTCAAGGTAGAACGTCTGCTCGACGCCTATATGCTTATATTTAAAGAGAATCCAAGTTTGCCTCGTTTTGTGGTGGGCGAAATGCATCGCGATATAGATAATTTCCTGCACCTTGTCGGAGAGTTTCGTACCGAGCCTGTTTTTAGGCTGTTGTTGGAGACGCTTCAGAATGAGATGAATAGCGGACATTTAAAACAAGTGCCGATACCTGTTGTGATGGGGACTTTCTATGCCCTGCTTACTTTTCCATTTTTGGCAGGGAATATGCTTACGCGTCTCTTCTTTGACTCAGAAGAGAAGTATAACGCGTTTTTGGAAGAGTGGAAGGGGAATGTGCTGTCGCAGTTGCGTTATCTGCTGCAAGTATAGAGCACATGAAGTCGTCGGTTATTTGTCGACCCGCATTACCCATGCATCGGCAAAGGGTGTTGCTCCGGCCAACTGCTTTTTCAGGAAGGCAAAGGCCTCTTTCCGTTGAGTGAATGAGTGGATGTAGAGGTAAGCTCGTCGACCGTCTTCATAGAGGAATATCGGTTCGGTAACGCCATTGTTGTGGAACTTTTGCAGTTGTAGCAAGGCGCTTTCGCGGTTGGAAAGAGTAGATACGACAATGAGGTATTCGCCATCGCTTACCTTATTGTTGATGTCGTCGGTGATAGTTGTAGGAGAGAGGGTGGCTTGGTCGGCTTCGGGCAGGGGGGAGAAAGGTACCGAAGTCAGCCACAGAAGTATGACTGCAACTACGGCTGCAACAGCACGACCGAGTGTGCGTCGGCGAATGGTGAAGTGAATAACCCGTTCGTCAGAAGCTGCGATGGATTCCTGCGTAACCGACATTTGTTTTGTTTCGCTCGACAACTCTTTGACCGGCAACATCGAGAAGGTTGAAAGTCCGAAGTGCTGAAGGTTCAACAGATAGTCCGGAGCAACTTCAAAAGTAAGCGTGTTGTTTTCGCCCAGAGAAAATGTGCCTATATTTCCAAACAGAACGCGGTCTCCCTCTCTTTTCAACAAGGCACGCAATGTAGCGATATCTTGCTCGATGCATTGGGTTGCCTGTTGATAGCTGATGCGTTGTGCCCGCATGAGCGATGCGGCCAATATTCCGTCGTTGTAAGTGAGTGTAGGGTTGAACACCACAGAGCGAGTCGGCGGATAAAAGATATTTTCTTCGGGAGCATAGTGTGCCGGGCAGTCTTGCATGACAAATCCTCCCAAGCCCGGAATCAACACGCAATCGTGCTCGGTCAGCAGATATTCGATATGTTTGGTAATCGTAAGCATAAGACAAAGGTATAAAAAATATTTGTTGGAGCGCTTCTGTCCCCTAAAAAATAATGAGCGACCAGCGAGTGATTACCCGTCAGGGCTTTTGGCTAACGAGGGAAGACTCTTGCTATAAGTTGTTTTAAATGGCTGAAAAATAATAAAGTATTTTCCGACATGGGGCTGATTTTACAAATTGTCGGTTGGTCCTTTTTCAATTGAAGAAAAAATACTCTCTTATGACTGTAAAACGGTTTTTTATGTAGTTTTGCCCCGTAGAAGTTTGTTATAGGTTCAACTTCTTAAACGGAGAATCCGACTCGTATGTAACATACAATGAGAGTCTGAATTTCTCCGTTTTTTCAATCTTTTTTACTGACACCCGCCTTTGTATCTGTTTCTCAATGGCCCTTTTGGGCTTTGTCCGATTATGGGTTGTCGAGTTGTTCCAACTCTTCGGGTTTGAAACCCAGTGAGACGGCTTTCTCAAAATCTTTACGGGCCTCCTCTTTTTCAAAGCGGGCCAGTTTCAGTTTTCCTCGCATGACATAGACGAGCGGGTCTTCGGGGGTGAGCTGACGGGCGGTTTCGATGTCATCCGAGGCTCGGGCATATTGCCGATTGTAGTAATAGGCTTCGGCTCGATTGAGGTAAAGCGATGCCATGTTGGGATTGGCCCTCAGTACTTGGGTGTAGAGGTCTATGGCCTGCACGTAGTAGCCTCGGCATTTCATCAGCGCCGCCAGTCCTATGCGGGCATTGGCGCTTTTGTCGTTGAGTGACAGTATCCGCTCAAAGTCACGGCGGGCCGATGCGGTATCGTTCAGTTCAAGGAATATGAGCCCGCGGCGATAGAGCGCTTCTTCATTTTCGTCGTCGATGAAAAGTATGCGAGAGTAGTCTTCTTTGGCCCGTTGCATACTGTCCATCTCGGCCCAAAGGGCTGCGCGGTTGTAGAGCAGGGTGAGCGACTTGGGCGACATGGCCAAGGCGTTGTTGTAGGATTGCATGGCGTCGGTGAGTCGGCCCATGTTGCGTTGCAGGGTGCCGAGATTGGAGAGCAGGAGTACATTGCCGGGGTTGCCCGGCTCGGTGCGCAGTGCTTGCAGCAGGGCATTGGCGGCTTTATCTATTTCACCATTGTCGATGTAGTAAAACGATGAGTCGATATATTCGGCATAAGATTGTGCACGGGTAGAGGCCACTACACACAGAAGACCGGCAGTAATGGCAATGAAAAGGAGGCGTTTCATGTGTTTGAAAAACATATAACAAGCGCAAGATAATATAAATATTATTTCCTTGTATTTTGGTGGCCTGTTTTTACATAGATTTATGATTTGGCGTGTTGCACCATCGTTTTTTTTGCTCTATTTTTGTGTTTCTGAAAAAGAGCCAGTAGAGAATGCGTCTATTCGTTTCGATATATGTTTTGATGTTTTTTGTGGCATCGGCGTTTCTTTCGTCGTGCAGGGATGCTCATGAAGAAGGGATAGTTTATCCCGGAGTGAGTGATACGTGCGACCGTACCGTGCTGGTATATATGTTGGGAAGCAATACGTTGGGCGGATTTGTGGAGAATAACATTTCGGCCATGCAGAGGGCTGTGTCCAACGGTTTTCTCAATAATGGCAATCTGTTGCTTTACGTCGACCGGTACAATGCATTGCCCACACTCGAGCAACTTTCTTTATACAATAATTCGGTCAAACGCACGGTTGTCAAGACCTATGAAGATCGCAACTCTGCAACCGTCGACGTGATGTCTTCGGTTATTGAAGACATGAAGGAGCTTTATCCCGCCGCGAGTTACGGATTGATACTGTGGTCGCACGCCAGTGGGTGGTATCCGGCTTATATAACGGCCGAGATGGTAAGTGGGGCAACTACCCGTTCGTTTGGCGATGATGAAGGCAAGGCGATGAATATAGACGATGTAGCCCGTGCCATTCCCGATTCTACATTCGACTTTATTTTGTGCGATGCCTGTTATATGGGTACCGTAGAAGTGGCATACGATTTACGCAACGATTGTCGATATTATGTGGCATCGCCGGCCGCCATCATGGGGGGAGGATTTCCTTATGAAAAGATTATAGGCGATCTCTTTTCGTGTGAGAAACCGGTGCCCGAGAATTTGATAGATGTGTGCCGGTCGTATATGACTTATTATCGTTTCTATGATCCTTATGCCACCATATCGTTGATTGATATGCGGGAGTTGGATGCCTTGGCCCATGCTGTGGGTTTGGCCTTGAAACAGAGTACCGACACGTTGCATTTGTCGGCGATACAGCAATTCTCTCAGGAGAAGGGGACAAGGATCAGCTATCAGAATCTGTTTTTCGATTTGGACGATTATGTGTCCCATGCTTGTGCCGACACCCTGGCTTACACCCTCTTTTCAGCCTGTATCGACCGAACCGTACTCTATGCCGATGCAACCGACAGTTACCTCTCCAATGTGTCGGGTAGGTGGTGCCCATTCCCGATAAATCGCTGTTGTGGTTTGGCTGCTTATATTCCCGGGGCCTGTGCCGATGAGATGATTGATACATATTATAAAAGTCTTTCATGGTATGAGGCCGTTTACAAAGAGGTTGATAAAATGCCTGTAATTGTTGCTGATTGATATGGAACTTTTGGAAATAGATTTGTCATCGGTATTGACCGAGGTGGTCGACACGACACGAGTCGACCCTGTAAAGAGTGTGATAGAACAATATGCCGGTATGACGGCCGATGAGATACTCTCTGCCCTGTTTTCTCATTTGCTCGCTTTCGGACTGAAATTTGTCGGAGCGCTGGTTATATTTTTTGCCGGACGCTGGTTGATGCAGCGATTCAGTCGTTTTATCATGCGTATGTTGGAGCGTCGCCATGTAGAGTTGTCGGTGCAGTCGTTCCTGGGCAGTTTTATCAACATTGTATTCATGTTGATTCTTGTCGTGCTTGTCATTGGAATATTCGGGGTTAATACGACATCATTTGTGGCATTGTTTGCTTCGGCCGGTGTTGCCATCGGTATGGCATTGAGCGGTTCGTTGCAGAATTTTGCCGGTGGTCTCATGATATTGGTATTCAAACCCTATAAGGTCGGCGATTTTATCGAGGCACAGGGGCAGAGCGGTACGGTGAAGGAGATTCAGATTTTCAATACCGTTCTTATTACGGGCGACAACCGTATGATTTTCGTACCCAACGGAAATTTGTCGAACAACATCATTGTCAACTATTCCCGGGCCGGCATTCGACGGGTGGAATGGACTTTTGGAATCGGCTACGGTGATCGCTACGAGACTGCCAAGAAAGTTCTTGTGGAGCTGTTGGAGGCCGATGCCCGCATTCTGCGGGAACCGCCCTATTTCATCGCCTTGCATTCGTTGGGAGACAGTTCTGTAAATGTGTTGGTGCGGGCCTGGGTTTCGACCGAAAATTTCTGGGACGTATATTACGACCTTAACCGAAAGGTTTACAAGGCCTTTGCCGAAAACGATGTAAACATACCCTATCCGCAGATGGATGTACATCTGATAAAAGACTAATCTTTTTTGCTTTTTTATAGGCGTCGCCTCTCTTTCTTTGAAGAGAATTGACTATCTTTACGGCTGCAAAATTTTTTTGCAATGTGCGTACTGTGTATTTTTGACAGGGGCGACGACCCTGCGCTTTCTGAGCCGTATAAGGCAATATTCTGTGAACAGGCGCATATTTCGGCTTCCGAAGAAAATAAAACACTATATAATGGTAAGCAAATGGAACTACGTGCCCCTTACCGAAGAAGAAAAGCATATAAAAAAGAGATTGGCAGAGACCCTGTCGATAAGCCCGGCTATATGCACACTTCTAGTCCAGCGGGGGCTGAAGACAGAAGAACAAGTTAAGAAATTTTTCCGACCGCAGTTGTCCGATTTGTATGATCCGTTTTTGCTGAAAGATATGGATAAGGCCGTAGCACGCCTTAATCAGGCTATGGGGGCCAAAGAAAAAATCCTTATCTACGGCGATTATGACGTTGATGGAACCACGGCTGTGGCATTGGTTTACAAATTCCTGAACAACTTTTATTCCAATATTGACTATTACATTCCCGACCGTTACGACGAGGGGTATGGCATTTCGATAAAAGGTATTGACTATGCCGCCGATAACGGTTTCTCCTTGGTTATTGCCCTCGATTGCGGCATCAAGGCTGTCGAAAAGGTTGCCTATGCCAAGGAACGGGGAGTCGAATTTATCATCTGCGACCATCATGTGCCCGACGATGAATTGCCCAAGGCCGTAGCCGTGCTTGATGCCAAGCGCGAAGACGATACCTATCCCTACCATCACCTGTCGGGGTGTGGAGTAGGTTTTAAGTTCATGCAGGGATTTGCCGCCAGCAACAATATCAGTGTCGAGCAGTTTCTGTATCCGCTACTCGATATGGTGGCGGTGAGCATTGCATCGGATATCGTGCCGATTACCGACGAGAATCGCATTTTGGCCTATCATGGCCTCCGCAGGCTGAATTCCAATCCCAGCCTTGGTTTACAAGGAATCATCAATGTATGTGGACTGCGGGGAAAAGAGATTACCATCAGCGATATTGTTTTCAAGATAGGCCCCCGCATCAACGCCTCGGGGCGCATGCAATCGGGAAAGGAGGCGGTTGAACTATTGGTTTCCAAAGATGCCTCAACGGCCATGAAAAAAAGCCACGACATCAACCAGTATAATGAGGACCGCAAGGAACTGGACAAGAAGGTTACCGAGGAGGCCAGCCATCTGTTGGAGCAACAGGCCGATTTTCCCGATCGTAAATCGATTGTCATATACAATGCCGAGTGGCACAAAGGAATCATTGGTATTGTGGCATCTCGTCTTACGGAGTTGTATTATCGTCCGTCGGTGGTACTGACGCTCTCCAACGGCCTGGTTACCGGGTCGGCCCGTTCGGTGCAGGGCTTTGATGTGTACAAGGCTGTGGAGTCGTGTCGCGATTTGCTCGAAAACTTCGGAGGTCATACCTATGCGGCCGGCCTTTCGTTGAAAGAAGAGAATGTAGCCTCTTTTGTCGACCGGTTTGAAAATTATGTGGCTGAGAATATCCTCTTGGAGCAGACCAGTCCGCAGATTGATATCGACATGGAGTTGGGGTTTGAAGAAATCACTCCCGAGTTCTACGCCTGTCTGAAACAGTTCAGTCCCGTCGGTCCCGGCAACATGAAACCTGTATTCTCTACCCAGGGTGTCGTCGATGCAGGTTCACGTCTGGTGGGACGTAACCAGGAGCATCTCAAACTCGAAGTGTGTGACCCCCGCACCTCGATAACGTTGAATGGAATAGCTTTTGGTATGCATGAGCACTATGCCTATATCAAGAGCGGAGCGCCGTTTGACATCTGTTATACGATTGAGGAGAACAATTTCAAGGGCATAACTTCGATGCAGTTGCAGGTGAAAGATATACGTCCCTCGGTTAAGAAATAATTTTTGTAATGATGCATGAATAAGAGAAGGGGAAGAAAATTTATTTTCTTCCCCTTCTCTATGTGGAATTGATGTTTAGAATGAGAGTCCGACTCTGAATCCCAGATTATTCAGTCCGTCTATTTTATAGATAAGCAGTTTGTTCTGGTTTGTGGCATACTCGTAGTACAATGCCACATGGAAGCCAAACAGTCCCGGGCCCATCGGGTAGATGTTGGTGCCTATCTCGGGCGACATGAAGAAGCCCCATTTTTCGTTGCTGCTGCTGTATACGTTGTAGTAGGTGGTTGCTTTGGCATATTGAGCACCCAGTTTAAGGCCTACGTACGGAGAGAATTTCTTTTCGGGCATGAATCGATATCGGAAGGCTGCGCCGAAAGGCAGTTGAAACAAGCAGTGTTGTTGGTCGGTTGTGAGTCGCGACGAAGACGATAGATTGAGTGTCTGGGTAGGGATATATTCATTGTTTGTATGGAATGCCATGAATAGTCCCACACCCATATTGGGGGTGAAGTAGTATCCCCCTTCAAAATTCATACCCCAACCGCTGGCTTTCTCGGCAAAACCGTTGTTTATGGGAATATTGAATTGCCAGTCGACGTTGGCATATCCGTTTTTCATCTGTTGCTGAGCTCCGCCCAGAGCGGGAAAGAGCAGCGAGAGGGCGCATGCAAAAACGATGCGCAATCGATTGATGCAGATTGTTTTCATTGTTATAATCAGTTTTGTGTATTCAGATAAGATGATTGTTCAAAAGCCTGGTTCAGGGCTGCAACAGCCAGTTGCAGATTTATCCGGTTCGACGAGTAGAGAAGCCCCGACATATAGGCATTCCAGATGATGGGAATCTTTTTGGCCTGGGTATCAAGTTTTACCATTTCCACCAGGAGCGATCCGGTTGTATAGTTATACGATACGGTGTAGGGATAGTACCAGCTGTTCCAATATCCGCCCCAGTATCCGGGGTACCAGTATCCGGGGTAGTCCCACCACCAGTAGGGGCTGCTGTAATTGGTGAAGTAGTAGGTGCTTTCCACATAGCTCACCTGCAACCCTACATCGGCAAACTCTTTCTCGACAACTTGTGTATAGCCGTAAGCTGCCATCTTTTCGGCGATGGTAGTAAGCAGTTGGTCCGACTGTTCGTTGTTCCAGTACGAAGGTGTCTTACTCGACGTGATGAGCAGGATACTGTCGGGAATGTAATAGGTGTTGAAAGTTTTGAAATTTTCGCTCGTATCGTAATCGGTGTATACGAGGAAATTTCCGCTGAGTTTGGAGGTGTCCGGGTCTTTTTGGCAAGAAGCGGTCAAGAGTAGGACGAGGAGGAGAGGAGTTAGTTTTTTCATTGTTCTTCCCATTTTAGGTTATTATTAAGAATCTTTTACCCTAATAACAAACCCAATTATGGAAAGTTTTATATCTCCGCGATTATTTAATAAAATATTCGTAAAAACCCGTACCTACCCCCACCAGCGACATGACGATGATGATGATGCCGATACTTCGGTTGATGAGCCACAAACTGCGCAGATTGAACCGCGTGCGCACTTTATTGATGATGAAAGTGATGGTAAACCACCAGATAAATGCTCCCAGGATAATTGATACATATCCGAGAATGTAATGTCCCGTATGCATCTCGGGCAGGAAAAAATTGAGTCGGGCAAACAATCCTATGAGAAGGAACAGTATCAGCGGATTGGAGAGTGTAAGCAGAAAAGATGAGGCGAAATCCTGGGTGAATGAGGTCTTCTGGTTCATTCGTTTGCGGATATTGCGGGCCGGATTTTGTCTATACAGATAGATGCCGAAACAACATAGAACAAGACTGCCGGCTATCTGTATGGGAGCTTGATTGTCTTCGATGAAGTCGATGACAATCGATAGGCCGAAACCTGTGAGCAAGGCGTAGAACAAGTCCGACAGCGAAGCCCCTATTCCGGTGGCCAGTCCCGACATACGGCCTTTGTTGAGGGTGCGCTGTATGCATAGAACCCCGATAGGCCCCATAGGAGCTGACACGAGTATGCCAATCAGTAATCCTCTGACAATTATATGTATAAGAAGTTCGGTTGTGGTCATTAGACAGAAACCTTTTGGGAAGAGAGCCGTAGAACTGCGTTTCTTCGATGCAAATATAGGGATTAATTCCCGAAAATACTTTTCTTTTATTTTTTTATAAGCCGAGCCTTTTCATTACATTTGCACAGATTTAGACGTTTCTCTACGAGAACCTTTTCCTGATTATACACTCATAAAACAATAGAGAATGGTACTTTTCTTTAAAAATCCCGAGCAACAGATTATCGCTGTTGATGTTACACACGAATTATCGACTACGGAAGTCGAAAAACTGAGTTGGCTTTTTGGCCAGGCACAGCTACTTGCCGAGACCCGTCTCGACGGCTGGTTTGTCGGTCCGCGCAAAGAGATGATTACCCCGTGGAGTACCAATGCCGTGGAAATCACACAGAACATGGGTCTTGACGGAATTCTTCGCATCGAAGAGTTCTTTCCCGTAGCCGATGGCAACGCCGAGCATGACCCCATGCTGCAACGTATGTACAACGGCATAGACCAGAAGATTTTTGAAATCAACAAGCAGCCCGACCCCATTGTGTACATCGACGACATCGTGGCCTATAATGCTCAGGAAGGTCTTGCTCTGAGCGACGAAGAAGTAAAGTACCTCAACGATTTGAGCCGGAAATTGGGCCGGAAACTCACCGACAGCGAAGTATTCGGTTTTTCGCAGGTAAACTCGGAACACTGCCGCCACAAAATCTTCAACGGGGTGTTCATCATCGACGGAGTGGAGAAAGAGAGTTCTCTCTTTAAACTGATAAAGAAAACGTCGCAGGAAAATCCCAACAATCTCGTGTCGGCCTACAAAGACAACGTTGCCTTCAACAAGGGCCCGGTAGTGGAACAGTTTGCCCCGGCAACTCAGGACAAGCCCGACTTTTTTGAAATAAAAGATATTGAGACCGTTATCTCGCTCAAAGCCGAGACCCATAATTTCCCCACCACCGTTGAGCCCTTCAACGGTGCTGCAACCGGTACCGGCGGTGAGATACGTGACCGTCTCGGCGGTGGAAAAGCCAGTCTCCCCATTGCCGGAACGGCTGTGTACATGACCTCTTATCCCCGCACCGAAGAGGGTCGCGAGTGGGAAAATGCCATGTCGCCCCGTAAATGGTTGTATCAGACACCTGAACAGATACTTATCAAGGCTTCGAACGGAGCTTCCGACTTCGGTAACAAATTTGGACAGCCGCTTATCTGCGGTTCGCTCCTTACCTTTGAACACGCCGAGAATTACAAGAAATTTGCCTACGATAAGGTTATCATGCTGGCCGGTGGAGTGGGATTTGCTGCCCGCCGCGATGCATTGAAGGGAGAAGCTGCACCCGGCGAGAAAGTCGTTGTCATGGGTGGAGATAACTATCGTATCGGTATGGGTGGTGGTGCCGTGTCGTCGGTAGAGACCGGACAGTATGCCAACGCCATCGAGCTCAATGCCGTGCAGCGGGCCAACCCCGAGATGCAGAAACGTGTGTCGAACGTTATTCGCGCATTGGCCGAGAGCGATAAGAATCCCATCATCTCCATACACGACCATGGAGCCGGTGGTCACCTCAATGCTCTCTCGGAACTGGTTGAGTCGACCGGTGGTAAGATAGACATGTCGCAGTTGCCCATTGGCGACCCCACCCTTTCGGCCAAAGAAATTGTGGGTAACGAAAGCCAGGAACGCATGGGTATGCTCATTGCCGAGAAAGACATCGACCATGTGCGCCGCATTGCCGAGCGTGAGCGGGCTCCGATGTATGTAGTGGGCGAGACGACCGGCGATCACCGTTTCGTTTTTGAGCAGAAAGATGGTGTGCGTCCCATCGACCTTGAAATGGACGACATGTTTGGGAAAGCTCCCCGTACCATCATGCATGACAAGACCATTGAAGAAAAATATGAAGATGTGACCTATAACGTAGCCGACATATACCAGTATGTCGAGCAGGTGCTGCAACTCGAAGCCGTTGCCTGCAAGGACTGGCTCACCAACAAGGTCGACCGTTCGGTAACCGGTAAGGTGGCCCGTCAGCAATGCCAGGGCGAGATACAGTTGCCGTTGAGCGACTGTGGCGTGGTGGCACTCGACTATCGCGGAAAAGCCGGTATTGCCACGTCGATAGGTCATGCCCCGCAGGCTGCCATGATCGACCCTGCCGCCGGTTCGGTATTGTCGGTAGCCGAGGCCCTGACCAATATCGTATGGGCTCCGCTGGCCGAAGGCCTCGACAGTGTCTCGTTGAGCGCCAACTGGATGTGGCCTTGCAAGAACCCCGGCGAAGATGCCCGTCTCTATCGGGCTGTTGAGGCTTGCAGCCAGTTTGCCTGTGATTTGGGCATAAACATTCCCACCGGAAAAGACAGCCTCTCGATGACTCAGAAATATGGCGACGAGAAAGTCTATTCGCCCGGTACCGTCATTATCTCGGCCGGAGCCGAAGTGAGCGACGTGAAGAAAGTCGTTTCGCCCGTACTCGTGCGCGATGCCCGCACGGCCGTTTACTACATCGACTTCTCTTTTGATGCTTTTGCATTGGGCGGTTCGGCCTTTGCCCAGTCGCTCGGTCGGGTAGGCAAGGAGGCTCCCACCGTGCGCGACTCTGAATATTTTGCATCGGCATTCAACGCCATACAGCAACTCATCGCCGAAGACCTTATCCTGGCCGGCCACGACATCTCGGCCGGAGGTATGATTACGGCTCTGCTCGAAATGAACTTCGGTAATACCGAGGGCGGTCTCGAAGTGAAACTCGATAAGATTCCCGAGAAAGACCTCATAAAGATACTGTTCAGCGAGAACCCCGGCGTACTCATTCAGGTTAAGGATCGCAAGGCCGTTGAGAAAATTCTCGAAGAGGCCGGCGTAGGCTATGCCGTTATCGGCCACCCGTGCAGCGAGCGTCATATCCTGGTAAGCAAGGACGGCGCCGAATATCTCTTCGGCATCGACCATCTGCGCGACGTATGGTTCTCTTCGTCCTATCTTCTCGACCGCAAACAGAGTGGAGAGGAGCAGGCCAAGGCCCGTTTCCTCAACTACAAGGAGCAACCTCTGCATTACCACTTCAACAAAGAGTTTACCGGAAAGATGCAGTCGTATGGCATTTCGGCCGACCGTCGCACCCCCTCGGGTGTCAAGGCTGCCATTATCCGTGAGAAGGGTGTCAATGGCGACCGTGAAATGGCCTATTCGCTCTACCTGGCCGGTTTCGATGTGAAAGATGTTCACATGACCGACCTTATCAGCGGCCGCGAAACGCTCGAAGATGTAAACATGATTGTTTACTGCGGCGGATTCTCCAACTCCGACGTGCTTGGCTCGGCCAAAGGTTGGGCCGGCGGATTCCTCTGGAACGAAAAGGCCAAACGGGCTCTCGACAACTTCTATGCCCGCCCCGATACCCTCAGTCTGGGTATCTGCAACGGTTGCCAACTCATGGTGGAGTTGGGACTGCTTACCCCCGACCACGAAGAGAAACCGCGTATGCTGCATAACGACTCGCACAAGTTTGAGTCGCAGTTCCTCGGTCTCACCATACCTAAGAACAACTCTGTCATGTTCGGCTCCCTGTCGGGCAGCAAGTTGGGTATCTGGGTGGCTCATGGAGAGGGAAAATTCAGCTTCCCCTATGCCCTCGACAAGTATAATGTCGTGGCCCAGTACAGCTACGATGCCTATCCGGCCAACCCCAACGGTTCGCCCAGTGCCGTGGCCGGTATTGCTTCGGCCGATGGTCGTCACCTGGCCATGATGCCTCACCTCGAACGGGCCATCTTCCCGTGGCAATGGGGATATTATCCACGCAATCGCCGCGATGACGAAATTACGCCGTGGATAGAGGCTTTTGTAAATGCCCGCAAATGGGTCGAGAATAATAAACGATAACCTGGAACCTTAATTACTGAAATTTATGGGCGGTTTTTTCGGAACCATAAAGAAAACAAACTGTGTTGCCGATTTGTATTACGGCATTGACTATAATTCCCATCTGGGAACCAAGCGCGGCGGTATGGTAACCTTTGACAAAGGTTACTTTACCCGCTCGATACACAACATTGAAAGCTCGTATTTCCGGACCAAATTCGAAGCCGACCTGCCTACGTTTTCGGGAAATTCGGGTATCGGTATCATCAGCGATACCGATGCGCAGCCTATCATATTCAGTTGCCATCTCGGCAAGTTTGCCATCGTTACGGTGGCCAAGGTCAATAACCTGCCCGAGCTCGAAAAGGAGTTGCTCGACAAGGGGCACCACTTCTGCGAACACAGTAACGGCATCACCAACCAGACCGAGTTGATAGGTACCCTTATCTCCGAAGGCAAAGATTATGTCGACGGCATCGAGAACGTGCAGAACAAGCTCAAAGGCTCCTGCTCGATGCTGCTTCTCACCGAGAATGGTATTATTGCCGCCCGCGACAAGTATGGCCGCACCCCTATATTGGTAGGGAAAGGTAGCGAGGGCTACGCCGTATCGTCGGAGTCATGCAGTTTTCCCAACCTTGGATATGAGACCTGCTACAACATAGGGCCCGGCGAGGTGGTGATGGTCACGGCCGACGGGTTCACCCAGCTGCGCAAGCCCAACAAGAAGATGCAGATATGCTCGTTCCTGTGGGTTTACTACGGCTATCCTGTGTGTGAATACGAGGGTAAGAATGTCGACCACGTGCGCTTTGAATGTGGTTGCGAGATGGGCGAGAAAGACGATGTCGAGGCTGATTTCGTTTCGGCTATTCCCGATTCGGGTATCGGTATGGCGCTGGGTTATGCCGAGGGTAAGAAGATACCCTACAAACGGGGCATTGTGAAGTATACCCCCACATGGCCGCGCAGTTTCACCCCGCCCACGCAGGAGTTGCGCGAGTTGGTGGCCAAGATGAAGCTGATACCCAACCCCGACCTTATCAACGGTAAGCGTGTTGTCTTCTGCGACGATTCCATCGTGCGCGGTACGCAGTTGCGCGATAATGTGTGCGACCTTTTCCGTTGCGGAGCCAAGGAGGTGCATATGCGCATCAGCTGTCCGCCCCTTATCTATCCGTGCCGCTTTGTCAACTTCACGGCATCGAAGTCGGAACTCGAACTGATAACCCGCCGCATCATTCAACAGTTTGAAGGCGACCATACCAAAAATCTTGAAGCCTATGCCCAGACAGGTTCGCCTGAGTATGAGCGCATGGTCGAGGAGATACGCCGACAACTGAAAATTACATCGTTGAAGTTCAACCCCCTCGAAACACTGGTCAAGGCCATCGGCCTGCCCAAGGAGTGCATCTGCACCCACTGTTTCGACGGTACAAGTTATGAGTAATCGAATCATTGTAAGAAGAGGGGGCGGCAAAATTTTGCCGCCCCCTCTTCTTGTATGTGCCGTAAATCTTTTTTATATTTGTAGATGAGGTCTCGGAGTGTGCCATGTAGCGTTTGTATGTAGTGGTGCGCAGAGGGGAGAGGGGGCCAGAGGCCTTGGGTCGATAAGAAACGTCAGTACAATGCCCCTTACTCCTGGAGTTTTTGCTCTTCGTTGTAATTTGTTCGATATTAACCGATTTTATATAGTATTCCATGAAAAGTATCTATTCGATGTTTCGTTCACTGAGTGTGGTTGTCGTAATGGTTTCAAGCTGTATGCTCTTTCCGGTAGAAGGAGAGGCTTCGACGGTGGCTTCGCCTTATGTGCTGACTCAGATATCGCCTTATGAGAAACAGAAAATACAGGGCTATCTCGACAAGGCCTGGCAATATTATCTGAAAAAGGATTATGACAATGCCCTGCTCTGGTGGCGTAAGGCGGCTAAACATAATGTTGCTGCCGCTCAATACAACATCGGTCTTTGTTATGAACGGGGTACCGGTGTGAAGGCCGATATGAAGACGGCCGTCGAATGGTACCAGAAAGCTGCCGATCAGAATATGCCCGGAGCCCAGTACAACTTGGGTTATTGTTATGCCGAGGGTAAAGGGGTAAAACAAGATTATGAGAAAGCTTTTGAGTGGTGGCGTGCAGCTGCCGGCCTAGGTCTGCCCGAGGCACAGTACAGTGTCGGGTGGTGTTATTTCGAAGGCCGGGGTGTGAAGCAGGACTATGAAGAGGCCCTCAAATGGTACCGTCTGGCAGCCGAAAAAGGAAACAGCGATGCAATAGCAGCTCTTTCCGAGTTGGGAGAGGAGATATGATTTTCCCTATCGGGATTTCATAGACACCCCGTTTTGTAATAATTTGTAAATAATAGAGTAGCTATGCAGCCCAAATTGTCGAAATGCCAGGTGTGGACAAGTTTATTGTTGTTCATTTTTTTGTTCCCTGTGGGAGAGTCGGTGGCACAGAACCCGCTGAATGATGTGAAGCACGAAGTTCTCTTTGCCTACCCACCCAAATCGTCTCTGCGGGCAGCACGCTGGTTGCGTAAGGCCGACAAGTTCAAGGCCGAAGGAAACGCTGAGAAAGCCGTCTCGTATTATGTCAAGGCCGCTGAGAAGAACGATGCCCGCGGGCAGTTCCTTCTGAGTCTCTGTTATAACAATGGGTATGGAGTAGATGCTGATGGTGAGAAGTCCATGCATTGGCTTTCTCTTTCGGCGCAACAAGGCTATGCATTGGCTCAGAACCTTATGGGAGTGCTATATACCTATAAGGAAAACGCTGATTATAAAAAAGCGTTGACCTATTACAAAAAGGCTGCACTTCAAGGGTATAGTGAGGCCCAGTACAATGTGGGCTGGTGTTATTTCAACGGCTACGGTGTAGAGGCCGACCAGGTGGAGGCCATGCGTTGGATAAGAATGGCTGCCGAGCAAGGATATGGTTTGGCCTTGGACATGATGTGGCAGGCATATTATTTTGGCATGAAAAATTTGCCGCGTGATTATAAGCAGGCTGCCGATTGGATGGTAAAAGCCATGGCTCAAGGCGAGCAGATGCCTCAATTCTATCTGGCAACATTATATCTCGAAGGAAAAGGGGTAGAGGCCGATACGGCTAAGGCTCTGTCGCTTTTTACACAATCGGCCGAGGCGGGATATATGTGGTCGCAAAACAAGTTGGGTGGTCTTTATGAGGTGGGCATTGGTGTGCCCGCCGACAGTGCCGCTGCTTATGCCTGGTATAAAAAGGCGGCCGAACAGGGCCTTGCCGATGCTCAAAATAATGTGGGCCGTTGTTACCGTATAGGCATCGGGGTGGAAGAGACCCCGGCTTTGGCCGTGGAGTGGTATCAGCAAGCCTCTAAGAATGGTAATGTATATGCCATGAGCAACTTGGGGTGGTGCTATGAACAGGGTTATGGTATCGACAAAAATCACGCATGCGCCTTACAATATTATAAGGAGGCTGCCGACCACCATTATGCCGAAGCTTATCTTGGCATGGGCCGACTTTATTGGAAGGGGATTGGCGTGAAGCGGGATTATACCGAAGCCGGCATTTGCCTCCATCGGGCCGCGGGTGCGGGAGTGACGGCCGCTTACGAGGAACTGGGTCGTTTTTATGAGAGCGACAGTACCGGATTCCGTAACGACAAGGAATCTTTCGACTGGTATATGTTGGCGGCGGACAAGGGCTCGTCTTATGCCACTTGGCGATTGGGTCGTTTCTGTCAGTTGGGCCGTGGCGTGGCGCAGGATTATGGCAAGGCCATTGAATATCTGAGCCGGGTGAGCCATATGAATAAAACGGCGCTGGTGAATTTGGGCGACTGTTATAAAGCTACCGAAGCCTACGACCGGGCTTTTGATTGTTATGAAGAGGCTTTTGAAAGAGGTCAGAAAAATGCAGCCTGCTGCATAGCAGTAATGTATGAGAAGGGTTTGGGGGTGGCTGTCGATAATGATGAGGCCATGAAGTGGTACACGCTCGGGGCAGAGGCGGGAGACCGCTACGCCCAATATCTTTTGGGGCGGCGTTACCTCATGGGCGACATTGTGCCGGCCGATACCTCACTGGCGATAGAATGGCTTTCCCGTTCAGGGGAAAATGGCTATGCGCCGGCTTGGTGTCAATTAGGGGTGTCCTATACGACCGGAAAATATATGCCTCGTAATTACCCAAAGGCTTTTGCATATTATTATCGGGCTGCCCAGATGGGAGACGATTATTCCGCCTTTGCATTGGGCGAATGTTATCGGAAGGGCCGAGGGTGTGAACAAAACGATACCTTGTCTTTCCAATGGTTCGCACGGGCGGTTGAACATGGAGATGTTTTCGCTCAAAAAAAACTGGGCGACTGTTATTTTTATGGCTGGGGAGTGGAAAAGAACCGCGAAGAGGCCGTAAAATATTATAGAATGGCGGCCGATAATGGACTCGCTTCGGCACAAAAGATGTTGAAGAAAATAGAAAAAGAGAAAATGACTCGGAAAGAAACCTCATTTTCCGATGCTGAAAATCGATAAAGTGCCGTCTGTCGGGGTTGACGGAATGAAGAGATTATAGGTTTTCCCTGTCTTTTCATTCGTTAAAAAAGGTGTGTCGTGTCTTTTTGTTTTAAATTAATGGTGAATTTGAAGTTTTTGTAGAAGAGACTTTCGGAAGACAGCTTGTTTCCTTTTAGAAAGTTTGACAAAATGCCAGAAAATAATTTTCATTTTTCTTGTGTGGCTCATAGAATTTTGTATTTTTGTTGTATGAAAATAACCCCTAAAATCTGCGACTATGAACATTCAGACAATTATGAATAATCTGTCGGCCAAGCATCCCGGGGAATCGGAGTATTTGCAGGCCGTACACGAAGTTTTGCTTTCGATAGAAGAGATTTACAACCAGCATCCCGAGTTTGAAAAAGCCAAGATTATTGAGCGTATGGTCGAGCCTGACCGTATCTTTACCTTTAAGGTGCCTTGGGTCGACGACAAAGGCAATGTACAGGTAAACCTTGGTTATCGCGTACAGTTTAATAATGCCATTGGCCCGTACAAAGGCGGAATTCGTTTCCATGCCTCGGTCAATCTTTCTATTTTGAAATTCCTTGGCTTTGAGCAGACTTTCAAGAATGCGCTTACCACCTTGCCTATGGGTGGCGGCAAAGGCGGTTCCGATTTTAGTCCGCGCGGTAAGTCCGATGCCGAAATCATGCGTTTCTGCCAGGCCTTCATGTTGGAATTGTGGCGTCATCTCGGGCCCGATACCGATGTGCCGGCCGGCGATATCGGTGTAGGTGGCCGCGAAGTGGGCTATATGTTTGGAATGTATAAAAAGTTGGCACAGGAACATACCGGAACATTCACCGGCAAAGGCATCGAATTTGGCGGTTCGCTCATTCGTCCCGAAGCAACCGGATTCGGTGGTCTCTATTTCGTAAAACAGATGTTGGAAACCAAGGGCCTTTCACTGCAAGGAAAGACCATCGCTGTCAGCGGATTCGGAAATGTGGCCTGGGGAGCTGTGACCAAAGCCACCCAGCTGGGTGCCAAAGTGGTTACCTTGTCGGGCCCCGACGGATATGTTTACGACCCCGATGGCGTGAGCGGCGAGAAAATCGATTATATGCTCGAACTACGTGCCTCGGGCAATGATATTGTCGCTCCCTATGCCGAGAAGTATGGTGTACAGTTCTTCCCCGACCGTCGTCCGTGGGAGCAGAAGGTCGACATTGCCCTGCCTTGCGCTACGCAGAACGAACTCGATGCCGACGATGCCCGTCGCCTTATCGACAACGGTGTGATATGTGTGGGCGAGATTT
Source organism: uncultured Bacteroides sp. (assembly GCA_905210875.1). Classification (GTDB taxonomy): domain Bacteria; phylum Bacteroidota; class Bacteroidia; order Bacteroidales; family UBA11471; genus Caccoplasma. The sequence goes on from CAJLYN010000003.1 coordinate 22,900, forward strand.
CCAACATGGGTTGCCGCCCCGAAGCCATCGACCTTTTCATTCAGCATCATATCATGTATGGTCCCGGTAAGGCTGTAAATGCAGGCGGTGTGGCTACATCGGGTCTGGAAATGACACAGAATGCCATGCACATCAGTTGGAGCGCCGAAGAGGTAGACCGTCGTCTGCACGACATCATGCGCGATATTCATACCCAATGTGTAAAATACGGAACTGAACCCGATGGATATATCAACTATATGAAGGGGGCCAATATTGCCGGCTTCATGAAAGTGGCCAAAGCCATGTTGGCACAAGGTATCTTGTAATTTACAGGATAGCTAATGATAAGCAGGTCCCGCAGGAAGAAAAATCTTCTTGCGGGACTTTTTTATGTAAGAAAAGGTATGTTGGAATTGAAGATAAGATGATGATGAATAAACGGACGGATTTATTCGCCTTGTGAAGAGGCGATGTCGTAATTTGTCGTAATCCAGTTTATCAATTCGCTCAATAAGGGAATGAGACTATATCCCTTTTCGGTCAGCTCGTATTCTACCCTTGGCGGAATTTCGGGAAAGACCTGCCGGCTTATCAGGCAGTCTTTTTCGAGAGCCCGCAGGGTGACGGTAAGCATCCGTTGTGAAATATCGCCCAGACTTCGTTGTATGTCCGAGAATCGCATTTTACCATTGGCATTCAATGAGATGAGTACCAGTACCGACCATTTGTTCCCGATGTGCGAAAGAATATCGCGCACGGGACATACTCCTGTGTGATAAAAAGTTTTCATATTTTTAACAATCTCTATTGCTCTTGTTTTCAATAATGGTTACTGTTTTGTAACTATCTGATTGTGATGTTACTTCTTGGACTATTGGACGCCTTTTTTAATCTTTGCTGCACAAAGATGAGAAACGTATTAAAAGTAACTATTGTTTCACTAAAAGAAAAAATATTATGGCAAAGAAAGTTGCAGTTTTAGCCGTGAATCCGGTGAACGGTATGGGGTTGTTTACCTATTTGGAAACCTTTTATGAAAACAAGATTGAGTTCAAGGTGTTTGCCGTATCCGATACGACGGCGATTCATACCAATTCGGGAGTTGCATTGAAGGCCGATGATGTCGTCTTTTCTCTCAAAGGACACGCCGACGATTTTGATGCACTGGTATTTTCCTGCGGCGATGCTATCCCGGTATTTCAGGCGCATGCCTCCGAGGCATATAATCTGGCGATGATAGATGTCATTCGGGAATTTGCCGCCAAGGAAAAGCTGATAATCGGGCATTGTGCGGCCGCATTGATATTTGAAAAAGCCGGAATTACTGTCGGGAAAAAAGTGGCCGTGCACCCCATGGCCAAAGTTGCCATACAGCAGGGCCAAGCTACCGACGCTCCTTATGAGGTTGATAGCCACCTGTACACGGCACAGAATGAACATTCCATTGAGGCCATGATGCCGGCTTTGCTCAAAGCGTTACGATGATTTTCAGCGAAGGTTAGGACAAAGAGAAACGAGTATAACTTGTTTCTCTTTTTTGTATGTTGTATGCAAGGGGTAAAGTCGGTTAAAAGTTGTGTGACATGGTGGGAGCGGGGGGCATTTTTTGAACGATGTATTGCAATTTTGCGGCAAAAATTCTATATTTGTAAAATGAATCATTCGGTTTTGAGAATCCGAACATAATAAAACCTAATAACCTATGAGTCTAAAAATTGTGGTACTTGCCAAGCAGGTACCAGATACCCGCAATGTAGGGAAAGATGCCATGAAAGCCGACGGAACGGTAAATCGTGCCGCTCTCCCCGCCATCTTCAATCCCGAAGACCTGAATGCGCTGGAACAGGCCCTTCAGCTCAAAGAGAAATACCCCGGAACCGTTGTGAAACTCCTCACCATGGGACCTCCCCGTGCTGCCGACATCATTCGCGAAGGTCTCTATCGCGGAGCCGATGGCGGCGTGCTGCTCACCGACCGTGCCTTTGCCGGTGCCGATACGTTGGCCACGTCGTATGCTCTGGCTTGTGCCGTGCGTAAGATGGGCGATTTCGACCTGGTTATCGGTGGACGTCAGGCCATCGACGGCGATACCGCGCAAGTGGGCCCGCAGGTGGCTGAGAAACTGGGCATACCCCAGATTACCTATGCCGAGGAGATACTGAGTGCCGAAGGTGGTAAAGTCGTAGTGAAACGTCGTCTCGAACGGGGCGTGGAGACTGTCGAGTCGCCCTATCCTGCCGTAATTACGGTAAATGGTTCGGCCGACGAATGTCGTCCGCGTAATGCCAAGGCTTTGCAGAAGTATAAGTATGCCAAGACCCCCAGCGAACGGCAGAACGACGACTCTTCCTATTTCTGCTCGTTGTGCGAAGAGCGTCCCTACCTCAACCTCACCGAGTGGGGCGTGGCCGATGTCGATGCCGACCTCTCGCAAGTGGGACTGGCCGGTTCGCCTACCAAGGTGAAACAAATCGAGAACATCGTCTTCCAGGCCAAGGAGAGCAAGACCCTCACGGCCTCTGATGCCGATATCGAGGAGTTGATTAAGGAACTCATTGTGAATCATACCATCGGATAGTAACCTGTCGCGGCCGGCTCTGCTGTTACCGTGGAGCGGCCTCGCAAAACACACAAACGACATGAACAACTTATTTGTATATTGCGAAATAGAAGACGGAGTTATTGCCGACGTCAGCCTCGAACTGCTCACCAAGGGGCGTTCCCTGGCCAATCAACTCCACTGCAAACTCGAAGCGCTCGTCATCGGACATCAGCTCGACGAGGTAGCTGCCCAAGTATTCCCCTATGGCGTCGATACCCTCTATCTGGCCGACGACGCCCGTCTCTACCCCTATACCTCGCAGCCCCATGCTTCGGTGCTCATCAATCTTTTCCGTGAGCAGAAACCCCAGGTGTGCCTCATGGGAGCCACCTGCATAGGTCGCGACCTCGGTCCCCGCGTATCGTCGGCCTTGCACAGCGGTCTCACGGCCGACTGTACCTCGCTCGAAATCGGAACATTTGAAGACAAGAAAGCGGCGAAGACCTACGAAAACCTGCTCTATCAGATACGTCCCGCTTTCGGCGGAAATATCGTGGCAACGATTGTCAATCCCGAGTGCCGTCCTCAAATGGCCACCGTGCGCGAGGGTGTGATGAAGAAAGAGATTCTTGACCCTGCCCATAAAGGCGAAATCGTGAAACTCGATGTCTCGAAATATGTCTCAGATACCGACTTCGTCGTTTCGGTTATCGACCGTCAGATGGAGAAATCGAAAATCAACATCAAGTCGGCACCCATCATCGTAGCCGGTGGTTATGGTGTAGGCTCGAAAGAGAACTTCAAGCTGCTCTTTGACTTGGCCGACGCTATCGGCGCTCAGGTAGGTGCCTCTCGTGCTGCTGTCGATGCCGGCTTTACCGACCACGACCGGCAGATTGGACAGACCGGTGTTACCGTCCACCCCAAGCTCTATATTGCCTGCGGTATATCGGGGCAGATACAGCACATCGCCGGTATGCAGGACAGTTCGATTATCATATCGGTCAACAGCGACCCCAACGCACCCATCAATACCATTGCCGACTATGTCATTACCGGAACCGTCGAGGAGGTATTGCCCAAAATGATAAAGTATTACAAGAAAAACAGCAAATAACCGAGGATTATGGCCAATTTTTATACCGATAACAGTGATTTGAAACATCACTTGACCCACCCGCTCATGCAGCGGATTGTGGCTCTGAAAGAACGCGAATATGCCGATGCCCGGAAATACGACTACGCTCCCGTCGATTATGAAGACGCCATGGACAGTTACGAGAAGGTGCTCGAAATTGCCGGCGAAATCTGTGGCGATATCGTTGCCCCCAATGCCGAGAGCGTCGACCACGAAGGACCCCATGTGGTCGATGGTCATGTCGTGTACGCCGCCGGTACGGCCCGTAACCTCGACGCCTTGGTAAAAGCCGGTCTCATGGGAATCTCCCTGCCCCGCCGCTACGGAGGTCTCAATTTCTCGCTCGTTCCCTATATCATGGCTGCCGACATGGTAAGCCGCGCCGATGCCGGATTTGTCAACATCTGGGGCTTGCAGGATTGTGCTGAGACCATATATGAGTTTGCCAGTGAAGACCAGAAACAGCGCTACTTGCCTCGCGTATGCGCCGGCGAGACCATGGCGATGGACCTCACCGAGCCCGATGCCGGTTCCGACCTGCAATCGGTCATGCTCAAAGCTACATACAGCGAAGCCGACGGTTGCTGGTACCTCAACGGTGTGAAACGTTTCATCACCAATGGCGACGGACACATCTCTCTGGTACTTGCCCGTTCCGAAGAAGGCACGAAAGACGGCCGTGGCCTGTCGATGTTTATCTACGACAAAAACGATGGCGGAGTTACCGTGCGCCGCATCGAAAACAAGATGGGTATCAAAGGCTCTCCTACCTGTGAGTTGGTATTCCGTAATGCCAAGGCCGAGCTCTGTGGCGACCGCAAGATGGGTCTTATCAAGTATGTAATGGCATTGATGAACGGTGCCCGTCTCGGCATTGCCGCTCAGTCGGTAGGTGTTTCCGAGGCAGCCTATCGCGAAGCTCTCGCTTATGCCCGCGAACGTCGCCAGTTTGGTAAAGCCATCATCGAGTTCCCCGCCGTGTCGGAGATGCTTTCGCTCATGAAGGCCAAACTCGATGCATCGCGTTCGTTGCTTTACGAGACCACCCGTTTTGTCGATATGTACAAGACGCTCGAAGACATCTCCAAAGAGCGTAAACTCGAAAAGGAGGAGCGCGACGAGATGAAGCGTTACCAGAAGCAGGCCGATGCCTTCACCCCCATGGCCAAAGGTATGGGCAGCGAATTCTGTAACCAGAATGCCTACGACTGTGTGCAGATACATGGCGGCTCGGGCTTTATGAAAGACTATGCCTGCGAGCGCATCTACCGTGATGCCCGCATCACCTCGATATATGAGGGAACCACTCAGTTGCAGGTGGTGGCAGCCATACGCCACGTTACCACCGGTACCTATCTCCACATGATGCACTACTATGAGGAGCAGGAGGTATCGGGCGACTTGCAACCGTTGCGTGCCCGCCTTAAAGAGCTCACCGCTCTTTACGAAGAGGCTGTCGAGAAAGTTACCGCTACGAAAGACAACGACTATATCGACTTCCATGCCCGTCGCATGGTCGAGATGGCCGGACACATCATCATGGCCCATCTGCTCATACTCGATACCGAACGTAACGAGTCGTTCCGCACATCGACCGAGGTCTACACCCGTTATGCCGAAGCCGAAGTGCGCAAGAATGCCGCCTTTATCCAGTCGTTCGATATCAACGATATGACCTACTACCGTCGCGACTAAAAATCGAGTAGTGTGATACCTTAAAAGACAAACGCCCGACAATGAAAGTCGGGCGTTTGTTATTATATTATGATTAAAATTCTACTCCTATGCGTAAGGAAGGACCGTGGTGGTGGAGTTTTCTCGTGTAAGAATCGTAGAAGTAAAAACTTCCGTTTCGATAGTGGTAATATTTTTCTTCATGAACACACTGTTGATAATTATACCCGATGCTCATATTCATAGCCAAGTTTGGGGAGATTTTCAGTCGGGCACCAAATGCAGTCAGATTAACGTAATATCCGGGATTTAACTTATCAGAACTCTTTTTGCCCAGTGCATAACCTGCTTTTAACCCGAAGAATGGGGTAAATTTCCGATCTGAAATGTTGACTCGAAAATCGACAAAGAGGGGCAAAAACCATCTTTTGCCCATTTCGTGATATTCGCAGCCCAACCCTGCACCTACGAAAAGGTGGGTATTGATTTGGTATCCGTGGGTGGTGCTTATTGCACCTGTTCCTCTGGGGTTATAGAATCCCAGGTTGAAAGATGTCCCCAATTCGACGAAACCTCGGTATTTGTTATTTTTTTCTGTATTGTCCTCTGCTTGAACAGCTATTGGTGCTGCCAATAAAAGTATCAGTAAAGCAAGAATATACTTTTTCATATGTATTGGCCTTTGGTTTTATGTTTTTATAGAATCAATTGTTCAGGAAGCCTTAGTTAGACCATTCGCTATTCAAGAAATTTATGCGATTTTGCAAAACTTCTGTGAGCCATCTTTTTTTGTCTTCTGAGTTACCTTTGTTATATTGCGGCCAGCGTTTTGCATCGCATTTGTCTGCTTCGGCACAACGTTGAGCCATCTCTGCGATAAAAGCGTATATAGGTTCGTACTTGGAGGGATAGAACTCGTTCCATACTTTGCGTATATATTCTTGAAAACGGGGGTATTTGGCGATTTCTTTAATCCAACAACGAGGCCTTTTACCTTTTTCGTAGAAGAAGTTGCGATCACCGCCTTCGAATGAATTGCCAAAGTCCCATAGAGGGCCGAATATCCATTTTGAGTCATTCCCCCTGTTTTTATAGAAATAAGAACTCCCCGCAAAAGCGTCGCCGTTGCAAAAAATTTCTTGTATGATATAATATCGGGTGAGGGCATCGATGTCGATATATTTTTCCCATAAGGCGGAGTTTTTATCGTCTTCGTACACGGCATCGTCTATGGCTTTCATTTGCTGGCGCAGATAAGCCTCTTGTTCTTCCGAGAGAGTTTCGGGACTTTTGTGGGTGATGTGCATGGTATACCCGCTACCATTGACAAATTTTATTTGATCGGGGTCGTCGTAGTTATCTATTTCGAGCAGCCAACCACCGGTAATTTCGTCTGCGTTTGTACAGTTGTCGTCTTGCTCTGTGATGTCTACTCGTTTGTCATCGACACGTATATTTTCTACGAGAAAATAGAGCCCTTTATATTCATTGTTTATGACCACTTCTATGGGTTCTGCTTCTGGTGTCCATGCTAAACCTATTTCTTTGCCGAGTTTGAAGGCCGCCGTTTCGGTCAAGTACTGGCTGTATGCACCCACATGGGCTAGAAGTACAAAATGTTTGCTTTTATTCATTCCCAAAAGAGCGGCTTTGCTCCCCAATTTCAAACGATATGGTTTTTTATCTTTTTTCCAAGAGAAGTTTCCGCGTCCGCGAATCTCCATTGGGAGTTGTTCGGCTTCGCTACCTATTGGTTCGTATTCGTCGAGATCGAATGTTTCGAGGTAATAGGTGGCGTTGATATATTCTTCTTTCGAGACAATGGGTTTGTTTTCTTCCGTGTTGATAAACAATACAGGAAGGGTGCGTGAATAGGTACAATTTGCGATGTCAATTTTTACATCTTCTTCTGAGCAACCAATGACGGTTATTGAAAGGAGTACGAGATATGCAAGTCTTTTCATAAGCATAGAATGTGTGATGTTATATTTGGTAAACATATGAGAATAGGAACTGTATTTGTAAGCGTAGCTATTTTTTATGATTTATGGCAAAGATAAACGAAAATAAAAAGTAGGTGCTTAGAAGTGAACCTTTGGAACAAAGAAACAGACCACCCGAAATAAGAATCGAAAGGTCTGTCGCAAAAAGTTAAGATATCCCGACATTTGGTGTACGTTTTATACTATCCCCGACATTTGCTATGAATTTGGCTTTGGGTTATAATATGCAACAACAGTGTGAATACTTTTATGATTCGCGAATTTCTTATGAAGCAAGATTTTACCGACATGCTCTTTCTTTACGATTAGGGTTTGAGTTTTAAGTTTTATATTGAAGTATAATAAAGCAAAAAGCCCGCCAGTTTTGGCGGGCTTTTTGCTTTATGGTGGGTCGGAAATTATTTTTTGAGGGCGGCGATGCTCTCTTCGAGCGACTTGATTTTGCTCTCGGCATCGGCCTGTTTCTTACGCTCCATCTCCACTACTTTGGCGGGGGCGTTGTTGACGAAGCGTTCGTTGCCCAGCTTGGCCAGTACCGAACGCAAGAAACCTTGCTGGTAATTCAACTCCTCTTCGAGCTTCTTTATCTCGGCTTCCACGTCGATGTTGTTGCCCAGCGGTACGGCATACTCGGTGGTTCCTACCATGAACGAAACGGCGGTGGCATCTTTTGCCGTCACTGTCTCTATGGCCGAGAGGTTGCCCAGTTTGGTGATGATGGCATCGCAGCGGTTATCGTGCGAGCCGACAGCTTGCAGGGTCAGCGGTTCCTTGTTGGGAATGTTTTTCTGCAACCGTACCGTGCGCACACCGGCGATGATTTCTTTGGCTCTCTCGATGGCGGCAAGCAGGTCGCTGTCGATGGTACCCGCAGCGGGGATTTGTTCTATCATGATGCTTTCGCCCTCTTTGCGGTCATAGAGGTGTTGCCACAACTCTTCGGTGATGAAGGGCATGAAGGGGTGGAGCAGTTTGAGCAGCGCGTCGAAGAATCCGAGGGTAGCGTCGTAACTCTTGCGGTCGATGGGTTGTTGGTAGCCCGGTTTTATCATTTCGAGATACCACGAGGAGAACTCGTCCCAGAAAAGTTTGTACACAGCCATCAGGGCTTCGGAGATACGGTATTTGGTGAAGAGATCGGCCATTTCGGCGTTGACCCGGTTGAGCATGGAGGCAAACCATTCGGTGGCGATGCGGGCCGACTCGGGCTGCGGCAGGTTGTCGTCGACCGTCCAGCCTTTGACCAGACGGAAAGCGTTCCATATCTTGTTGTTGAAGTTGCGGCCTTGCTCACACAGGGCATCGTCGAAGAGTATGTCGTTTCCGGCCGGTGCCGAGAGCATCATGCCCATGCGCACACCGTCGGCTCCGTATCGGTCGATGAGTTCGATGGGGTCGGGCGAGTTGCCGAGCGACTTCGACATCTTGCGGCCTATCTTGTCGCGCACGATACCCGTGAAGTAGACGTTCTTGAAGGGCATTTGGCCTTCGTATTCGTAACCGGCCATAATCATGCGGGCCACCCAGAAGAAGATGATGTCGGGACCGGTAACGAGGTCGGTCGTGGGGTAGTAGTAGCGTATCTCTTCGTTGCCGGGGTTGTTGATGCCGTCGAAGAGGGAGATGGGCCACAACCACGATGAGAACCACGTGTCGAGGCAGTCTTCGTCCTGACGCAGGTCGTCGAGTGTGAGGGCAGCGTTGCCACTCTTCTCGCGGGCCAGTTTCAGAGCCTCTTCGGCAGTTTCGGCTACGACATAACCGCCTTCGGGCAGGAAGTAGGCCGGTATGCGGTGTCCCCACCACAGTTGGCGCGAGATACACCAGTCTTTGATGTTCTCCATCCAGTGACGGTAGGTATTTTTGTATTTGGCGGGGTAGAACTTGATGTCGTCGTCCATAACCGGTTTGAGGGCGATTTGGGCGAGGTGTTCCATTTTGAGGAACCATTGCATCGAAAGTTTGGGCTCGATAACGACGTTGGTACGTTCGGAGTATCCCACCTTGTTGTTATAGTCTTCGACCTTTTCGAGCAGACCGGCCTTTTCGAGGTCTATGGCAATTTGCCGGCGCACGTCGAAGCGGTCTTGGCCCACATACATGCCGCCGGCTTCGCTGATGGTGCCGTTGTCGTTGAAAATATCGATGACCGGCAGGTTGTATTTCTCGCCCAGCATATAGTCGTTGACATCGTGGGCGGGGGTTACTTTCAGACAGCCGGTACCGAATTCGATGTCGACATAGTCGTCCATGATGATGGGCACGGAGCGGCCTACCAGAGGTACGATGACCCGTTTGCCTTTGAGGTAGCCGTAGCGCGGGTCGTTGGGGTTGACGCACACGGCCGTATCGCCCAATATGGTTTCGGGACGGGTGGTGGCCACGATGATGTATTTGTCGGCCTCACCCTCTATCATGTAGCGCAGGTAGTAGAGCTTGCTGTGTTCTTCTTTATAGATAACCTCTTCGTCGGAGAGGGCGGTGAGTGCTTTCGGGTCCCAGTTTACCATGCGCACGCCGCGGTAGATGAGTCCCTTGTTGAAAAGGTCGACAAATACCTTGATGACGCTGCGGCTGCGGGTCTCGTCCATGGTGAAGGAGGTGCGGTCCCAGTCGCATGAGGCACCTAGGCGGCGCAGCTGTTTCAGAATGATGCCGCCGTGCGTCTCGGTCCAGTCCCAGGCGTGTTTGAGAAATTCCTCACGGGTGAGGTCGCTCTTCTTGATACCTTGCGAAGCCAACTTGTTCACCACCTTGGCCTCGGTGGCAATCGATGCGTGGTCGGTACCCGGTACCCAGCAGGCATTCTTGCCGGTCATGCGGGCGCGGCGCACGAGAATGTCCTGTATGGTGTTGTTGAGCATGTGTCCCATGTGCAGCACACCCGTAACATTGGGTGGCGGGATAACAATCGTATAGGGTTCGCGACCATCGGGTTTCGACTTGAAATAGCCGTTTTTCAGCCAGTATTCATACCACTTGCCTTCGACATCGGCCGGGTTGTACTTCGTTGCAATATCCATTGTCTTGCGTTTCTTAAAAATTTGTTTGCAAAGATAATGCAAGGAGCCGGCAATGCCAAACTATCGTTGGTGCCTTTGCCGGAGACTTCTGATTATCCGGTTGCAAAAGTAGTTAAAAAACAGCAAATCCGAAACCGAAACGACCATACGATTTTGAAACTTTCCGGCTTTTTGTATGGCTGTCGGCTGTACATTTTTTCCTGGACAGAGCTTCTGTGTAGAAATGTTGCAAAGTCGTGTATTTTTTGACCGATGTTTGGCCACTCTGTTTTTATAGGGTACATTTGTATACAAACATGAAAAACGATCAGATATGAAGATGAAACACATTTGCTTGTCTCTGCTTCTTTGTGGTGCGGCCTGGGTTCAGGCTGTGGCCGATAATGCCATGAAGTTGTGGTATGAGCAGCCGGCCCGCCTCTGGGTCGAGGCCTTGCCTTTGGGAAACGGCCGGTTGGGTGCCATGGTATTTGGCGACCCCGTACATGAACAGTTCCAGCTGAACGAGGAGACGATTTGGGGTGGTTCACCCTACAACAACACCAACCCCAAGGCCAAGGAGGCTCTCGACGAGATACGCCGCCTCATCTTTGCCGGCGAGAACATGAAGGCTCAGGAGTTGTGCGGCCCTGCCATCTGCTCACCCTCGGGTGCCAACGGTATGCCTTATCAGACAGTCGGTTCGTTGCATCTCGATTTTGAGGGTGTCGACGGTTACTCCGATTATTACCGCGAACTCGATATTGCCCGTGCCGTGGCTACGACACGTTTCAAGGCCGACGGGGTAACCTATTGCCGTGAGGCATTTACTTCGTTTGCCGACCAGTTGTTCATTGTCCGGCTCACCGCATCGGCAAAAGGCAAGATTTCCTTCTCGGCACACTATTCCACTCCTTATAAAGAGTGTACCCGCACGGTCGAGGGGCGCAATATTCTGCGACTCGACGCCCGGGCCAACGACCACGAAGGGATAGAGGGAAAGGTGCGTTTCACGACCTTGACCCGTATCGACCGTAAGGGCGGCCGTTGCGAGATGGTAGGCGACACGCTGTTGCGTGTTTCCGGAGCCGATGAGGTAACACTCTATGTTTCGGTGGGAACCAATTTTGTCAACTACAAAGATGTCTCGGGCAATGCCGAGAAGAAGGCCTATTCATATCTCAAAAATGCTGGTCAGAAGTACGACAAGGCCATACAGAATCACACGGCCTTGTATCGCAACTATTTCGACCGCGTGTCGCTCGACCTGGGCGAGAATGCGCAGGCTGCCAAGCCTACCGACGTGCGGGTGCGGGAGTTTGAAAAGAATTTCGACCCCCAACTGGCCGCGCTCTATTTTCAGTTTGGCCGTTACCTGCTGATAAGCAGTTCGCAGCCCGGTGGACAGGCCGCCAACCTGCAAGGTATATGGAACTATAAGTTGCGGGCTCCCTGGGACGGAAAATATACCACCGACATCAATGTCGAGATGAATTACTGGCCGGCCGAGGTAACCAATCTGGCCGAGATGCACGAACCTTTCCTCGACCTTGTGCGGCGGGTAGCCGAGCAGGGCCGGCAGTCGGCTGCCATGTAT